>NZ_JBSGFD010000074.1:0-39616 GCF_053603215.1 Kitasatospora sp. NPDC004240
CCGAGGTCCACTCCCTCAAAGGCGAGTCCTACCGCATGCGCGGCCGCGAACTCGGCCGCACCCCGACCACCAACAACGGCTGAACAAGACCGCACGATGGCCCACAATTGAACCGATCAGACCGGCCCGATTTCAGCCGTTGCCGACAGCCTGTTCGAGCGCCCGGTTGGCGAGGTGCCTCCGCTCCTCGGGAACGGATGCCCAGAAGGAGTGGGCCGAGATCCGCTCGCGGAGTTCCAACTGGGCGTGGCGAGGCCCGGGTGACTCCATCGCATCCGCCCACATCGAGCGTCTGGCCGCGTTGTACTCCCGTCGGAGCTGAATGAGGTCGGCGGGGAAGGACCACTCGTTAGACATGTCCTGAGCCTATGGAGAACGCTGCCGAAGATCTACCGCCGCCGTGGAGCGCCACCTGTTACCTGCACTGTCACCGGCGATCATTTGTCGGAGAGAGCCGTGTGAGCGGTGTACGGGTGGGAGCGCCGAGAGTCCTCCCGCGCTCGTCGTTCGCGGGAGGACCGGCCCTCAGCGTACGGAAGCGGTGCGCTGTCGGGAGGCCGCGTACCCGCCCGACTCCGGCCGGTGGGATCGGACGTGTGCCTGGACTTCCTAATCGGCCGGATGGGACAGCCGTGTTGGCCGGGTGAGTCGGTCTGGACCGAAAGGACCTTGACGTGTCGGTGGTGTTGTGGGTCAGGGGAGCGGCGGCCAGGGTCCGGCGAGCAGTCGGGTGGCCTCGGCGACGATCCGCGCGGCGATGGCCTCCAGCGAGTCCTCGAACGCCGGGCTCCAGTTCTCGTACCGGACACTGTCGCTGGCGATCGAGTGCAGAGCTTCGGGGCAGCCGAGCGGTGACCACGCCTCGTGCCCCAGGAGGTCGGCGCCGGTGGCCGGGTGGATGCCGCCCTTCACGATCAGGGTGAGCCACCAGCGGGCGAGCTCCCAGCGGATCTCCGGCTCCTCCACGGGAAGGCCCGCCAACAGACCGAGTTCGTCCATGACCTGGCCGAAGAGCCCGGCTGCCTGCGGCTCCTCGGAGCGGCCGAGCCCGGCGAGCAGCCGCAGCGAGGGCGTGTCGATGTCCAGGACAAGGGCGACCAGTCCGGCCTGGATGAGCTGGTCCGCACGGACGTGTCGTCCCAGGGAGCGTTCGAGGGCCAGCATCCGTAGGTCCGTGAGCGCCTTCTCGGCGCTGCGGGCGTAGGGGTCGTACCGCGTTGTGTAGGTGGCCGGCCTAGGGATGCCGTTGTTTTCCCCGAGGACGTACGACCAGAACGGGACGGTGGCACGGGCGTCGTCGAGCTGGGCCGGCAGGCCGGCGAACTCGTGGCGGATGTAGTCGGTGAGGTCAGCTCCGTAGTAGATGATGTCGGTCTGGTAGACCGACAGGACGGGGTGCCCGAACTGCCCGGGAGTACCCGGCAGGTAGCGGTGGCCGAAGACCGGGACGAGTTGGGGGACGTCGGCCAGGAAGGTCTTCGCGATCCGGACGGCAGCCTTGGCCTGCTCTGGTCGCTCACCCCACGCCGGGTACCAGAAGCTGTTGTGACGGACGTCGAAGAGCGTTCCCTCGACCGGCCGGTTGAGGCTGTCGCGCAGCGCGCCGGGGTCCTCGCTGTCACGCCAGTCCGGCCAGCCCTTGCCCAGGGGAAGCCCGGCTCCCAGGAAGACCCGGTGGTCGGCCGCGAACCGGAAGCCGAACCGCGCCTCCACCGTGTCCAGCTCCTGCTCGCTCAGGCCGGGCGCGAGGTCGGCGCCGTGCAGGCGGTGGAGCGCCTCGGCTGCTTCGACGGTGAGAGGACGGGGCGGCTGAAGAGTCACCGCCGCAGCCTAGTCGGACCGGTTTGGGCCTGATCCGTCGACCCAGCCAAGGCGTCCCGTCCGGCCAACAAGGCTGTCCCGTTGGCCGCGTACCGAGTTCAGGCACAAGGAGGCGGGTGCGACGGAGCACCGTAGTTTGCGCGTGATCGTTTAGAACTTGTGCAGGGCAGTTTTCGAGAGTGGAGCGCGATACCTTGCGAGGCGGGTTCGTCCAGTTGTTCGCTCGCCGTCGCTCCGCACGGCCGACTGCCTTGTGCGGCTTGGCTGCCTATTCGGGGTCGTCGGCTTCTGCGGGGATTGTCCAGCGCAGCAGGGTGGTGGTGCCGGCCCGTTCCAGGGTGACGGCGTAGACCTGGTCCCGGGCACGTTCGCCGCGGTGGCGCATGGAGTGGTCGCCGGGGTCCCAGCCAAGGCGCAGGATCCGGGCCCCGTCGAGTTCGATCTGCCCGGCGAGCAGGGGGTGGGCCTCGCCGGCCCGGTCGAGCAGGTGGAAGTGGGTGTGGGGGTCCACGGAGACCACCAGGCCGATGCGGGGCCCTTTCGACAGCCAGTCCCTGATCTGGTCGGCGCGCTCGTGGGCCTCGTGGAGGGGAAGATCGAGCCGCCCGTAGGGGCCGCGCCGCGCGTCGACCTGGGACATCGGATCGCCGCCGAAGCGGGCGTGGGCGTCGTCCTCATACTTTCCCCGGTAGGTGACATCGGCGAGCCCGTCGATCGACTCGCCGGACAGCCCGACGAACGAGTCGAGGGCGTGGGCGTCCCCGAGGACCATGCCGCACCGGTCGATCGGCAGGTCGCCGAGATGGACCGGCTCTCCGCCGGGATCGCCCGGCCAGGGCAGGCCGAGGTCGACCTCCAGGACCGTGATGACCGGCCCGTCGTACGAATCCCACGTCTGTGCGCGGACCTTCAACGGTCGGTCGGACGCGGCCGGCACCGCGACCGCCTCGCAGAACCACTCCTGGCTCGGGCGGTCCGCAGGCTCGTGGAGGTGGCCGCCGCCCTGCTTCGCCGCAGCCGTTGCCCGCACGGACAGTGGGTCGCCGTGTTCGGGCCACTGGTCGATCGAGCCGGCCATCCCCAGGACCAGCGCTCCGGACGGTGTTGTGACGACTCCCAGGTCGACCAAGGGCTCACTCATCCGTTGATTCAACCAGGTGCAGATCGGCTGTCTTCCGGGCCCTGGCAGGGCGGAGCCCCGTGCGGGACGAAGTCGCAAACCAGGCTGATCCACTCGCAAACTGCCGTCCTCTGACAGGTGATCTTGACCGATTGCCACATGATCTTGACCGGTGCAGTTGAGTGCCTGCTGGTACGGGCTGTCACTGCTCTGCCGTACGGTCCCCTAGGCCGGACGGATCAGCCGACCCGGCCCGCGGCGTCCGGGGCCGGCAGTGAGAAGGGGTGCGGGACACGTGAGCTGGGATGTTGTTGCGGCGGACGAGCGGATCCAGTGGACGTTGGAGCCGCTCCACCGAATGGGCCCGCTGCGGTTCGGAATGACCGCCGTGGAGGCGGAGCAGGCGCTCAACGGCGAGCTCGTGCCCGACCCTTGGAGGAGGGTCCGACCGCACGGCGGGTTCGTGGTGAGCCGTGAGTTCAATCTCCCGCACGTGCCGACCTTGGCGGCCGTCACCGCGTACTTCGGCACCGGGCGCCTGGTGGGCGCGGCGTTCGACGCGCGCCGCGGCCCGCAGGTCTTCCTGGACGGTCTGCCGTTGGTGGGCCGGGTGCCGTCCGAGCTGGTGGGCGACCTCACCGCGTACGCGGACACCCACGACGTCGACCTGCAGCACAACCACCTGGGGGACCTCGCTTCGGAGGAGCTCGGGCTGTTCAGTAGCACCCAGCGGGCCGATGACGTGCTCCTCACGAGGGCGATGCTCGTCGACTCCCGCTGGGCGGAGCGGATCGGCGACTACTCCGAGACCTATCTCCCCACGGCAGAGTGGCGGGACCGCATGTGGTGACCACGCATCCCCGAGCAATGTGCACCGGCCGCCGAAGGAGCGCCGGAAGCGCGCTGATCGCACGAGCGACCGGCCAGGTGTCCGTTTCTGCGAGACCGTCTACCGGCCCGACGCCACGGCATGCCCACTGAGCAGCACCGATCAGCCGAGATCATCTGGCAGAAGCCCTGACATCGGTGTCCCGTCTCAGTTGATCTGGTCTGCAGGTAGGGCTTTGACCTGCGGCGACCAGGTCAACTGAGACGCCGGGCGGCCGAAAATCTCAGATGGTCTGGTCCCGGACGGATGGATGGATGCCAGGTGTTGTCTCAGGTGATCTGGTCTCGTGCCCTCGTCATGGCCGAAGTTGCCGTGCCTGGGGGTCGAAGCAGTTGAGGCCCATCGACGATGCAACCTCCGCCGCGTAGGCGGACGCCTCCACCGCCATGCTCCAGCGCATCGGGAAGTAGATCAGCGGGCCGCGGGCTTCTCTGATCAGCGGGCCAGTTGACCAAGGCGAAATGTCGTCCTCGTCCTCGTCCTCGGTGAGATCTGGCCACCGTTCCAGGAGTGCGGAGACGAAGGCCTCTATCCGCTCCACCGGAGGAACCGTGGGCTCGTCCGTGTCGATGTACCGGTCGTACAGATCGGTGAAGCACCGGGCCGCAGCGGCGCTATCTGCCGGCCGCTCGCCCTCCCACACAGCAAGGTCATAGCTCATGGGCGCAGCCTGCCAGTCACTCCCGACAGCGGCACCGATGGACCCGAACGCCTGAGACGACGATCGAATCGGACCAGATCTTCTGAGATGGAGACCAGGTCGCCTGAGACGGGACAATCGGTCAAGATCGCGTGTCAGAGGACAACTGTGTCCCGTGCCAGATGATCTTGGCTGTTTTCCAAACGATCTTGACGGGGCCGTGGGTGCTGGCTGGCTGGTCAACGCGTCACGGGTTCGCGGGGTTGGGTGTCTATGAGCACTCCCAGAAGAAGCGGCCTTCGCGGTGGTCGGGGCTGACGAAGCCGTAGCCGTAGCCGTATCCGAAGTTGAGGAAGTACGGATCCTCGTCATCGGGTGCGTCACTGATCTTGAAGAGGAACTGCCACGGAGCCTCGACTCGCGCGAAGAGGTTGGGGTAGCGGGCGACGCCGCCCATGTAGTCGTGGAGGTCCTCCCCATCGGGCACCTCGACGGCCGGCCCCTCGCCTCGCAGGCTCCGCTCGAACGCCGCCTGGTCGTCGATCGAGCGGTCGATCTCGGGGGATACCGACTGCAGGTCGACATACCACTCGACCGGGATCTCGGATTCGTCCGGACCCCAGCGCCAAAGCGTCCGCCCCTGGGTGCCCGGTGGCCCGATGGCGGCGAAGGGCGGGATACGGCCGTCGGGCTGCACGAGCAGGACCGCGTCGCCGGCCTCCGGGTTGGTCCCGCCCATGATCCTGTCTTCCTCGTCGACGAAGAGGTAAGCCAGGCGGAGTTCGTCTCCGGGGACCGGGAACTGGCCGATGAACACCAGTGGGCTGCCGGTGGATGGATCCACCGGCCATGCGGGCCCGTCCAGCCATACGGGTTGGCCGCCGAGCTTGGCCACCGGTTCCGATATCGGCTGCTCGGCTGCCCTGAGGGTCATCTGCTGCCGCGGCAGGAAGGCGGCACTGTATGGCCCGTCTGCCTGGCTGATGGGACGCATGATCATGCGCGGACCCTACGGCATGCCACTGACCGACGTTGCCCTGGCGGTAGACGATCTCGGCTGTCCGCCAAGTGGGCACGAGAAGACCGACAAGCACCCCCGCCGCCGATCAAGATCAAGTGGCAGAAACCTCCAGTCCGTCAAGATCATCTGGCAAATGGTCAAGGTCATTTGCTGAAGGGCAGTGGCCCCTTCGTCGGACGGGCTGCTTCGCGGTGTCCCGATTGAGTGATGTGCGCTTGAAAAGTGCGATCCAAGAGTTACTTTCAGGCTAGGGTGTGGGGTGGAGGTGGGCCCGTGAGTGATGACCTGTTCGCGTCGATCGATGCGCTGCTGGCGCGGCCGCGGCCGGTGGATGACCTGCCCGTCCCGGCCGAACGGGAACGGCTGCGCAAGGCTGGCGAGTACACGCAGGAGGAGCTGGCCGCGGCGTTGAAGACGCGTCGGGAGACGATCGTGCGGTGGGAGGCCGGGACGACGGAGCCCCGCCCGCCCAAGCGCGAGGTGTACATCGCGTTCTTGGCGACGCTGGCGCTCCAGCACGGCACGGTGGAGCCCACCGAGTGGCTGCGCCGGGCGCAGGCTGCCGGCCTTGTGCGCACCGACGCTGCGCCCGATCCGGTCACGGCCGAGGCCGCGCGGCAGGCGGCTGTCCCGGATCCCGCCGCCCCGGCGGCCCCGGCCACGGCGCCGGAGGCGTTCGCGGCGGTCCCGGTGGCCGAGCAGCAGACCCCGGCCGCCGAGCCGGTGGCGCAGCTGGTGATGCTGGACCAGAATGCGGACGGCTCGCTGGCGATGGGGTCGGCGGCTCCGTGTGTGCAGTGCGGTCAGCCGTCGGTCTACCGCTCCCAGGGCCACCCGATGCACCTGGGAGGGTTTTGCCGCCCCGGCACCGTCCCGGCCGCTGCGCAGCCCGTCCCGGCTGTGGTGTCGTCGGAGCCGGCCGCCTCGGTCGCTGCGCCCCGCCAGGTCGCCCCCGCGGCCGGTCCGGTGGCTGCGCCGCGCCGCGAGTCGTCGTCGCGTGCGGCGGCGTCGTCCCGCGGGCGTAAGGCTCCGGCAAAGAAGGCAGACGCCGAGGCGGACTGGGAGGCGGCCGCGGCCGCGCGGTTCCCGGCAGGCCCGCTCGCGGTGCTGGACGTCGCCCCGTCCGGCCGGGCCCTGGTGGCCTACCTCGCCGACGGCACCCAGGCCCTCACCGCCCCGGCCGGGCACACCCTGGCGGCCGTCGTGGAGTGGGCGCTGGAGGCGGGGATCGGCTCGCCCAGGTTGCACCGGCACGGCAAGGACGGCGACGCCTTGGTCGTCCTGACCGATGCCGCCCTGACGGAGCTCGGCCTGCCGACGATGGGCCGGGACGAGAAGAAGGACTTCGTCCAGCGCCTGGGTCAGCTGCCGAAGACCCACAGGGCCGTCAAGGCGCTGGAGAAGGCCGGCTGGCTGCTCACCCAGCGCGGACTCGGGCCGTGGGCCCGGATCTACCGCACCCCCGAGGACGGCAAGCGCCAGTGCGTCCAGCTGTGCATCCCCGCCTGGGGCGCCCTCACCTCCGGCGGCTGGACCATCCCCGACGGCCTCACCGCCCCCGGCCTGGCGCGCCTGCTCGGCACCTACGCCACCCGGGTCCTCACCCCGCGCGGCTCCACCGCCGTGACGGGCCTGGAACTCGTCACCGCGCTGCGCCCTGCGACCCGCGCGATGCGCACCGAGGCCGGCTGGACGTCCGGCCCGGTGGAGGGCTCCCGACCCCGGGACGCGTTCGACCCGGCGCCGCCGGAGGTCCCCGAGGTACACCCGCTCGCGGAAGGCCGGGAGGCGGGCGGCGAGCTGGTCACCGAGGCGTGGGACTGGCACCGCCCCCTCACCGAGCAGGAGCAGGCGGCGCCGTTCGCGGTCGGCCTGGACGTCAACATGGCGTTCCTTGCCGCCGCCGGCCGCCTCACCCTGCCGCTGTCCGGTCCGGTGCACGAGCTGAACCCGGTCTTCGACAAGAAGATCCCCGGCTCCTGGCTGGTCGACCTCTCCCATGTCGAGACGGACCTGCTGCTCCCGTCGCCGTTCACCGCGGACGGCACCCGCCCGACGGGACCTGCCTGGTACTCCACGGTGAAGGTCGCCTACGCCCTGGAACTCGGCGCCACCGTGCAGCCCGTCGAGGGCTGGCTGCGCCACGAGAGCGGCCCCTACCTCGACCCGTGGCACAAGCACCTGCGCCAGGCCTACATGGACACGATGGCCTCCCTCGGCGTCCCGCTCACCCTCGCCGACCGCGACCCCGTCACGTTTCTGGACGCCATGGCCCCCCTCAAGACCACCGGCGACCCGGCGGAACTCGCCGTCCTCACCGCAATCAAGCAGACCGCCAAGGGCACCATCGGCAAGTTCCGCGAACGCCCCCGCGGCCACGGCTACAAGCCCGGCGAACGCTGGCCCGCCCTGGACCGCCCCACCTGGGACCCCCTCATGCGCGCCCTGGTCATCGACACCGCCACCGTCAACCTCCACCGCAAACTCCGCAAGATGGCTGCCGACACCGGCCTGCACGCCTTCGCCGTGCTCTCCGACTGCGCCGTCTTCGCCGCCCCGGGCCCCGGCGCCCTGGACGTCCTCACCACACCCGACGCCACCCTCACCACCTCGCTGCGCCTCGGGGTGTCGCCCGGGCACGTGAAGTTCGAGGGCTCGCGGCCGATGGCCGAGATCACCCAGCTGGTGGCCGACGGGGCGAATCCGGCCCGCCACATGAAGGCCGACGGTCTCGTCTGCGCCGACGAGTAGCCAGCCCGGCCGGGCCCGTACCGCGCGGGCCCGGCCCTGTGACCTCGCCCGCCCGGCGCCGATCGCCGGGTCGGCCGCCACCACCTCACCCCACGGAAGGAGACCTCGATGGGGGAGATCGACGAGGGCCTGGAACGCGCCGAGCGCACCCGCCCGATCCCGCAGTCCGTGCCCGCGAGGATGCGCTTCCTGCTCAAGGGCACCAAGGGCTCCACCAAGAAGCTCGCCCAGGATCTCGGTGTCTCCCAGCGCACGGTGCAGCGCTGGCTCAAGGGCCAGGGCACCCCGAAGCCCGCGGCTGCGAAGGCCATCGAGACCAAGGTCCGCGCCACCTGGCAGCCGGGCGTGAGGAAACGCGTGCGCCGCGACGCGCAGAAGAACGGCTTCATGCTCCACATCCAGGCGACCTTCGGCTACAGCGCGGCCGGCGGTTCGACGGATGACCCCCGCCCCCGGACGATCACCCAGAAGATGCCCGGCTCCGTCGCCCAGCGGCTCTACGAGGCCCGCGACGCCGGAGCCACCCAGACGCAGCAGGAGAAGATCCTCGCAGGCGCCCTGCGCGACCACTACTTCAAGGACGGCGGCACCCGCGCCACCGGCCTCGACGTCGAGCTGAACGACATCGCCTGGATGGACGTGGAAGGGCTGTAGCCCGGCCACGGACGGTCCGCGACCGCTGCGCCCCTGTGACCGGGCACTTAACTTGGCCAGTGAGCGGTACCGGGCGTCGATCTCGGCCTGGACGGAGTCGGCGGAGGCCGGGGTACCGGCCGCCAGTAGCGCCGCGAGGCGGATCATCCCGGCCGGACGCTCGCGCCGGCCCGCCTCGGGCTCGGCGGCGTCCATCGTCGCGGTGCGGCGGTTGGTCGCCTCGGCGAGCTCGGGGAAGTCCTGGAGGCCGTCCTCGTACTGGTCGGGCTGGATGCCCTCGAAGAGGTTCTCCGGGCGGTTGACGGTCATGGGCCGGCCGTCCTTTCGGGATCGCTCCAGGTCGGCGAGGGTGCGGGCAACGGTGGTGGCCAGGGTGTCCAGCCGGTCCCGTTCGGCGAGGAGACGGTGGTGGTGGCCGCGCAGGGCCTCCACCTCGTCCACGGCCATCACTCCTTCGTCTCGTACGCCGTGATGAACAGGCGGACCTGGAGAGGCGGAAGCCGGCACGGGAGTGCGGACACCGCGTCTGACGGGTCCGTCGGGCCGCGCGGTAGGCATTCGAGAGCGCCGATCAAGCCCCCTGCTCCGGCCTGGCGACGATGGGATCGAGCCGGCGGGCCCGCACGCCTCTACACCCGTCAGCGCGCCGATCAACCCCTCGAGTGGGGTGCTCGCCACAGGCGCCCCGGCGAGTGGCGCGGGGATCGGGCGCAGCGGGTGTACGGCGTTCAGGGGCTGGGGCTACGATCCCGGTCATGGAGCATGATTTAGACGCGCGCGGAAACGGCACCACCGAGGGAATCGACGCGCGCGGAAATGAGGTGCCCGGCGGAAACGACGCGCACGGAATTGACGGACAGCCGGCGCTCCTGTGTCCGGTGTGCGAGAAGGTCGAGCTGCGCACCACCGGCCCCGGCCGGCGACCCCGCTACTGCTCCCGCTCCTGCTCCTCCAAGGCCGACCGGAAGCGCCGCGCCGACCGCCAGCAGGCCGCCCTCACCGATGCCCTGATTGCCTCGCGCGTCGAATCGCCGGGCAATCCGGAGGGCGGTGAACTCGAGCTCCTGGAGCTCGCCCGCACTGTCGAGCGGGCCGCCGTCCGCTACCTCCAGCGCCTCGGCGAGGCCCGCCAGGGCGGCGAAGACCCGCAGGCCGAGCAGGCCCTGGAAGTCTTCGGGGCCTCCGTCGGCGCCGCTACCCAGCGCCTCGTGCGCACGGCCCATGTGCTGCGCCATGCGATGGTCGTGACCCGGGTTCAGGTCGAGCGCGGCGGTGTCGAGGTGTCGGCGGGTTCCGGGGCCGAGGCGACCGGACAGTCCGGGGCGGTTTCTTCGCGCGTCGAAACCCGGTCCGACCGGACGCTGGCCGTCGACTCGTTAGTTTCCCCGCGCGTTGAATCCGGCGAGCCCCTGATGTCGGCTGATTCGCCACGCGTCGAAACCCGCCCCGATGCGTCGCCGGCCGTCGACCCGATGGTTTCTTCGCGCCTCGAATCGCCCGCTGGGGCAGGGGCCTCCCAGCCGGCCTCCGCGCCGACGGTGCCCGTCATGCCGGTCCAGCAGCGAGGGCAGGCGTTTGTCCGGGACGAGCCGGTCCAGGAGCTCTCGGTCGGCTCGGTTCCATCCCTCGCGCTCGGAGAGCTCATGCCCCGGCTCTCCGTTCCGGCCGATCGCGGCCTGGGGGCCGCGGAGCGTTCCCACGCCCTCGGCGGCGGGCTGGTGGTGCACTCCTGGCCGGACCATCCGAGCCTCCACACGGTCGAGCGGGACGGCCGGCTGTTCGGCTGGATCGAGCAGGGCATCGTCGACCCGCCCAACGCCTGGGTGGCCCTCATCGACCGCCGGCCCGTCGTCGACGCCGACGACAGCCAACCGTTGCTGTCCACAGGCCCACGCGACGCCCTCACCCTGCTCGGCCTGGCCCAGACCCAACTCGCGGCCTCGACCGAGTAAGGGACCGGTCCCCGGAACCAGTGGCCGCCCCCGTTTTCGCCAGGGGCGTCGACCAGATCGTCCGGGCCGGGGCGCCGCCGGGCGCGGGGTGAGAGGATTGCCTATGGCTCCCGGGGCTTTACTCATTGCCCACCCCGGGGCCGCTCGCATTTTTCCGGTGACTCGCCTGGTGTCGCCGCCGTCCGGGTCTATCGCCCTGCGCACCGGTTCGGCCGCCGGCGGCGTCGGATGGGCCGGGTTCCCGCTGACCGGCTCTGCCCCGCGCGAGGCCGCCGCTCGCCCGCCGCCGACTGCGCGGGCGGGGGCGAACCTGAACGTTCTGCGCACCGGTCATGCCGCGAGGTGGCGGGCCCCATAAGGCCCGGGGCAACTATCGGTTGACGAAGAGAAGGGCACCGCCAACCAGCACGACGAAGCCCAGCAAGATCGCCAATGCGGCCGCGCCAACCATCAGAGCAGCGACTCCGGCGCTCACTGCCAAGCCGCATCGCGCCGCGCGCTCGCCCCGCTCGATCGCGGTTTCGTAGTCGCGGTCGCCATACCAGCCGTCCTCGGCCACGGTAACGGTAACGGCCTTTCGCTCCGATTCCATGGGCCCGATATCCCTCCGCAGTTGCTGTCAGCACGGTACCGCGCGGGTGGAGGCAGGCTGCGCGCATCCGCTTCGGCGAAGGACCTGACCCCGCCGAACACCTCTGCGGGGTCGAGTTCGTGACACCTCTCGCATCTTCGACCCCGGCCCTCCGGGCAGGGGCCTATCCGAGCTGCAGCAGGCGACTCGCGCCTTCCTGGGACGACGTACCCGCAGGGTGCGGCCTGGGTTGCGCTGCGGTCCTTGCCGGACGGGCGCTGCCCGGGACCGTGTGGACCGGTCCCGGGCAGCTAGGGGTTTTCGTTTCGGCGAACGCCGCGCACCAGCCGACCTTGCAGGTCTGGCCGTGAGGCACGTACGTGTTGCACTCCGCGGTGCCCTCGGCGACGCCGATCTGGCTGCAGGCGACCGAGACGATCCTGTCGCGGACGGCGGAGCCGGCGGGCGTGGTCGACGTGCTGCCGCCGGCGAGGGCGTGCTCGGTCTCCGGGCCGGCCACCCCGTCGACCTGCAGGCGGCCGCCATCATCGGTGATTCGCACCGGGTGCGAATCGCGGTTCTACCTGGTGATGTTGTGGCACTGGGCGCCGCGCTTCGTGCCGGCGATCCACAGTTCGGCGCAGGACGTGCCGAGCTTGAAGGTCCGGTTGCCGGCGTTCCATTCCACCGCGCCCACGAACTCGCAGGTGGGGTGGTTCTTGCCCTTGACGGTCTTGTAGACCTTGTTGTTGAGATCGCGGTAGACGAAGTCGATCCTCCAGTTGCACAACCGGTCCTTGGCGAGGCCGATCGGCGCCGGGGTGTACGCGGCCCACTCGGAGCCGATGCGCAGGCCGGTGCCCCGGGTGCAGTGGTGCAGGAAGCCGGAGGGGAGCGGAACGGTCACCTCAGCGCCGCCGTGGCCCACGGTGACCTTGAAAGCGGGGATGAGTTCGTCACCGCAGGCACCGCGCCGGGCCTGTGTGGCGCGGCTGTCACCGGCGGGGATGACGACCTGCGAGGTGGTGTCCTCGCCCTCCTCGACGGCGGCTCCTTCGGTGGTGGCGGTCCGGTGCGGGGTCGTATCGGTGACGGCCGGCTGGGCGGCGGCGTTCTCGGTGAGGGTGTCCTCGACGCCGTTCAGGGCGACAGCGCCGCCCACCAGGGCGGCCGCGACGGCGGCGGCGATCATGGGCCGGGCAAGGCGTGCTCGAAGGGCGGACATGACGTACTCCTTCTTCTGGAGGGGAAACGGGAGGCCCGGCTGGGCCTGGGTGATGCGCTGAGGCCCTCCTGTTGACGGGGGCTCAACACGACGCCCTCTTCGCAGCGGTGGGCACCTCGGCGCGGTGCCACCGGTGATCCCTGGGCGGTGGTCACAGCTTGTGCCTGGCACGATCGGCGAGGGAAGGTTTTTCCCGTCCGGGACTGTCCGGTGGCGTCTGCGCAGGTCAACAGGCTGTCCGCGGCCAGGCAGGCCCCCGGCATGCCCAGGCTGACCTGCGCGATGCCGTTGTGTGCCGCCTGCGGCGACATCGCCCCCGGGCCCCGGCGTTGACAACGCCCTGCAGCGCCGGCGCCCGGAGTCCAGAGTGCTCTGCGCGGACATGTGCGACGTGCGCCCGTGCTCTGCACCGGAGTGGCCATCTGCTTTTGCAGACCCGCCTGCGCATCGTCCGCAATGGCGCCTGTGGGGCCTGATCTCCCCCACCCCAAGCCCTGCTCGACAGCACCGGCATCAGCGACCGAGTCCCTTCAGCAGTACGCGGCCGAGACCTACCCGTGTACGCCGACAGCGGGAGTCGCGGGGTACGAGCTGTGGCGGTTCCGGAGAACGCCGAAGGCCCGTCCAGGGGGTGCTGGACGGGTTTCGAGGACACGCGGCCGACGGCTGCGCACCACCCGGCTCCGCCACACCCTGCCCCTGCGGCGCATGGGGGCAGGGCACCGCGGAGGGGCCGGCGGCGGGTGCGGCGGCGTAGGGCGGTGCCGCTGGTGATGGCGCTGGTGTGCGCGGTTCTCATCGGTGCGGGCGTCCTGCGGGCCACCCCCGCCCGACCGCAGCGGCGGGCCCCCGCCTCGTTCGACAACCCGCAGGCCGCGGCCGACCCGATCGCGGGCGAGGGCACCCACGCTCCGTCCGGGACATCCGTCGCTCCAGGCGAGCCCGACCCCTCACACCCCCGCCAGCGGCACCTACGGCTCCAGACGGGGGTCGTCGATGCCGACGGCGACGATCCCGGGCGGGTACAGATCCGGTCGGGCCGTCAGGATCAGATGCTGCTGCGGGCGCACCGGCGTGGGCAGACTCGTGGCGATCGCGTGCGCCAGATCCTGGCCCCCGTAGCCGTCACGGACCATCGTCGCCACCACCACCGCGGTACTCGCGTCCAGCGACTCGAACTCGACCGCGGGCAGCGCCAGGACCGCGTTCGCGGCACCCTCGTCCTTGATCTCGGCCTCCACCAGGCACAGCACCGGCACCAGCAGATGCTGGAACGGACTCTGCAGAGCAGAATCCACGATCCGGTGCAGACGTGGATGACCGGCGGCCAGCGCGGACAGGGCGCTGGAATCCAGAACGATCACGTGCTGCGCCGAGGGGCGACCTTGGCGCGGGCGTCGGCCGCGGCGACGTCATAGACCCGCTGCAGCAGGTTCGGGCCCTCGTCCAGCTCCGTATCGGTGAGCGTCATCCCGAAGTGCTCCCGCAGCAGCCGGCGGCCCTCTGCCACGCGCTCCGCGATCTGTTCCGCGGTGGGCTGCTGCTCCACCAGCAGGGCCACCTGGGCGCCGATCGTGGTGCCGCGGGCCGCCGCGAGGGCGGCCAGCCGGTCACGCGTATCAGGGGAAACCTTGATCGTCGCATCAGCCATACCGCGATCGTACACCGCTGGTACACCAGCGGTGTACCAGTCCTGGATGGGCTCTTGGCGAGCCCGGGAAGACCTGACCGGGCTCTCCCGTCCCGGACACGCAGAAGGCCCCGGCCGCCCCACACGCAGGGGTAGCCGGCCTTCCAACCCGCTCAGAAACCGGGGCCCCGGGGGCCGTCGGGGACGGTGAACCGGGTGCCCATGTTGTCGTTCGGGTCGAGGTGGACCAGCGCGGTGAACCACGGCGCGGCCGCCTTCGGGTCGCGGCGGCGCAGCAGGTCGGCGTAGCAGTAGAGGATGCGGTGGGCGGGGCGGTTGTCGAGCTCGCCGTAGAGCAGGACGTCGCGGAACGGCCAGGGCAGCGACTGCTGGAGGACGCACACCCCGGCGCGGGCCCACTCCAGCGCAGCGTCCAGCTCGCCGGGCACCTCGCTCTGGTCGCCCAGCTGGCTGCGCTGCTCGGAGCAGCGGTACGCGGCGTCCGGAGCGACGGCGCGGGTGGCCCGCCGGTGGGGTGCGTCAGACGATGAACGGCTTGCGGTCGGTGGTCGGGTCGTGGGGTTCGACCTGGCCGGGCTGGTCGTCGTGGGCAGGGCAGTTGTCGGTGGCCTGGGCCTCGGACTTCTCCTCGACCTTCTTCCTGCCCTTGTTCTTCGGCTTCTTCTTGCCCTTGTCCTTGGACGTGTCCTTCGGCTTGTCCGCCTTCTTGTGCTTGTCCTTGCTCGTGGACTTGGGCGGTGTTTTCTTCGACTTCTTCGTGTCCTTGGGCTTGTCCTGCTTCGGGGTGTCGTCCTTGTTGCCCGGGGCGGGCTTGTCGGTGGGCGTGTCCTGGGGGCAGGTGCAGCCGTTGCCGGGCGTGGGCTGGTCACCGGGGTTGGGCTCCTGGCCTTCGCTGTCCTTGCTGTCCTGACCGGCGTCCTCGGGGTCCTGGTCGTGACTGCCCTGACTGTCCTGGGTGTTGTCGGTGGGCGGGTCCTGCGGTTCGTCGCTGCCGTCGGCGGGCGGCTGTTCCGGTGTCTGCTCGTCGGTCTTGCCGCCGCTGCCCTCGTCGGACCGGTCGTCCTCGCCCTGCTGGCTGTGGTCGGGCTGCTCGGTGGGCGGGGTACTCGGCGTGGGGGTGGGCCCCTGCGTGCTGTCCGTGTCGTCCGTGGTGTCGGGGCAGGTGCAGGCGGGGGGCGGCGTGGTGGTGCTGGGGCCGGGCCGGGAGGGGGTGGGGGACGGGGAGGGGGTGGTGTGGAACTGGGCGGGGACGGCGCGGGGGGCGCCCTGGACGGGGGCGGCCTGGCTGCCGGTGGTGGCGAGGATGGGGACGGCGAAGGCGGCGGCACCCAGGAGCAGGCCGGCACCGAGCCACCGGCCGGGGCCGCGGCGCGTGGTGCCGGTCTTGCGGTGTCGGCCGGAGCCGGCGCTGAGCCATGTTCCCCGTCGCATGTCGGTGCCCCTTTTCCTGTTCTGCCTGTGGTCACGGATCCCGGTGAGCTTGCCCAGCGGGTCGCGGGCGGGGCAATGAGGTGAGGCGTCCGGGACAGTCCGGGCCCGTCCGGCCGCCCCGCGCGGGGCGCCCACGAGCTTTGGGACACCCGTGCTCCGGCCCCGCGCACCCCGTCCCACCTGCACGGACAGGGCCGGACTGTCCCAGACGCCGAAGGTCTGGCCGGACATACCGGCCCTCGAAAAGGCTTCCTGGCGGGCCGCCGAGGGTGCGGCCGGTGAGAGAGGTCGTGATGACACGGCAGACGCAGCGGCCACCCCACCCGGGCGCGGATGGAGCGGGCCCGGCTTCGGCGAGCCGTCGGGTCCCGGCGGTGGGTATGGCGGCGGGCCAGGTCCCGGTTCCCGAGCGGAGCGTGTGGCTGGGGCCGCTCACGGCGGCCGGGCCGCGTGTGGGCGAGACGGCACGCATGACGGGTGTGGCCGTCCGGGCCGCGGCGGCGGATGCGCGGCCCGGCGCCACGAAAATGGCGGCTGCGGACGGCGAAGGCGAGCCCGCGGTCGGCCGCCCGGTGCGAGGCGGGGCGGCCGTAGCCTGCAGGCGGATGTGGCGGGGTGTTGTGCCGCTCGTGCTCGTGGCGCTGTGCGCCGTGCTGACGGGCGCGGGGGTGCACCAGCTGACCGCGGGCAGGACGAGCCCGGCTGCCGTGGCGTCGGCCGGTGAGCCCGCCGCCGGCGAGCCCGCGCCCGGTGCTGCCATTGCCCCGGGGGAGCCCGACCCGACCTCCGGTCCCGCCACGGACGCTCCGGCTCCCGTGGTGACGAGGGAGGTGGTGCTGCGGTGGGGTGACACCCTGTCCGAACTGGCGGAGCGTCACCACACGACGGTACGCGCGCTGCAGGAGCTGAACGGCCTGGGCGACTCGACGCTGATCTACGCCGGCGCCACCCTGCGCGTCCCGGAGCCGGTGGCCTCTCCCAGCTCGGCGCCCGCCGGCGCGGCCCCGGCCGCGCCGGCCGCGGCCTGGGACCAGCCGGGCACCGATGTCGAGTCCGGGGTTCTCGGCCCTGGAGGTCTGCCCGGGTCCCTGGTGGTGCCGGGCGCGACGGAGCCCGGTGCCCTCGGTGTCCGGGAGCTGCCGCAGGAGAGGAAGACCGCGCCGGGGACCGGCACGAAGAAGGACACGAACCGTGCCAAGGACGCAGACCACGGCGAGGGAGCGGCGCGCGGTTCCACGGCGGCGGTGGCCTACGCCCGCGCCCAGGTCACGAAGCCGTACGCGTGGGGCGCCACGGGGCCGCACTCCTTCGACTGCTCGGGGCTGGTCATGCGGGCCTGGCAGGCGGGCGGGGTGAAGCTTCCCCGCACCACGTGGGGCATGGCCACGGCGGGCGAGGCGACCACCCGCAAGGCCCTGCTACCAGGCGACCTGATCATCACCAACGGCGGTGGCCACGTCCAGCTCTACATCGGCAACGGCAAGGTCATCCACGCCCCCGGTCGCGGCAAGTCCGTCACCGTCGCCCCGCTCCCCCCGGCGTCCAGCGTCGTCGCCTACCGCCACATCGGCCCCCGCTCCTGACGGGGCTCGACATGGGAACCACGATGTCGACGCCGACGAGCGGGACGTGAACGACGTGAGATCCGAGCGGCGCACCACCAGCCACCCCGTCCGCTGTCGTGCGCACACCGGCGTCGAAGACCGAGCACCGGACCGCTGCGCCCCAGCGAGACAGCGGATCAAGAACACCAGCCACCCGTCCCGCTGTCGTCGCCCACGGGCGCCGCCTCGGCTGGAGCCGGCATCGCACCGCCATGGGGTGCGCCGCCGAGGCCGCCCCTCACCTACCCATGCACTCCCACCCTTCTGAACACAGGAGATCGCTCTCGTGAATGCCGTGCGAGCACGTTTGACCCGGCCCGTGATCGCTACCGCCGTCGCGGCAGGTGTTCTCGCCGGCGGCCTGTTCTGGGCCGTCCCCGGCAGCCCCGGCAGCAACCCCGGCACCGTCGCCGGAATCGCCGCGTCCCCCGCCGCGGCCCCCTCGCTGCTGCCCGACGACGCGGCCGACACCGCCGAGACCTCGGTCAGCACGGAACGGCCGAGCGTCACCACCAGCGCGGACGACGGCACCGCATCCAGCGTCCAGGCCGTCAAGACGTCCTGCGGGAGCAACGCCTCCGGGTTCACCAACACGTGGGGGCCGGTCAGCCGCTCCAACTGCTCCGTGTTCGGTTCCCGGGGCCACCAGGTGACCTACACCTTCTGGATCAAGCCCGGCACCCAGCAGTCCGGCACCGTTCAGGTCTGGGGCATCGACAGCAACAACAAGGGCCAGTGGTACAACGCCGGCACCATCAAGTCGAGCACCCAGACCCACCGCATCACCGTCCCCTGGGGCAACAACGCGGCCACTCCCCGCGTCCGGGTGAAGGGCGGCCCGGGCGCCCTGTGGAGCGTCGTCGAATGGCGCCACTGATCCGGGCGAGTCCGCCGGTCGACGTCGTCGCCGACGGGCGCCGCCTCGGCCAGGGCGGGCCTGCGGCCCGCGCCCGGCGCCCGCGCCGCCGCATCGCACCGGCGGAACCACCTCATCGCCCGGCACCGCACGAGGAATCCCTGCGGGAGTCGCCCGTGAGCCGAATCCCGGCCCTCACTCCCGCCCCGTATCTCTTGAGCAGAGGAGCAGTTACATGCGCGCCTTACGAGCCCGCTTCACCCGCCCCTTGATCGCCGCGGCCCTCACCGCAGGATTGCTGGCCGGCGGTCTCGCCCTGACCGGTGACGGCGAGGCGCTCAGCACCGCCGCAGCCGTCGGCGCTCCCACCGGCAGCGAGCCGCCGGTCCCGGTCGCCGAGGCCGCCGACAGCACCGACGACCCCGCCGGCACCGTCCCGGTGCTCGCCTCGGCGCGCCGCGACGGGTCCTTTGACCCCGTCTACTTCCTCAAGGGCTACAGCCGCAGCGACAACCCCGGCGTGAACTGCGAGGAGTACTGGAACCCGCTGCCCGCGAAGATGCGGGAGTGGGGCTCCACCGGCAAGTTCCACCACGTCGCCTACTACAAGGGCGACAACAGGAACTGCACGGTCCGCCTGTCCGAGGGTGGCCACGAGGTCGGCCTGAAGGACCTCGGCCGGGAGCTGGCCAAGCACATCTACGCCAACTACAGCAGCAAGGGGCAGCCGGTCGACCTGGTCGCCCACTCCATGGGCGGGCTCATCGCCCGCGCGGCACTGACCGGAGTCCAGCGGCACGAGGACGGCTTCCCGCCCTTGCTGCTGGTGGATGACGTGGTCACCCTCGACACCGGCCACCGCGGCTTCAACTTCGCCGAACAGCCCTGGTGCGGCACCAAGCAGTGCCTGGACATGCGCAAGAACTCCAACTTCCTGCGCACCCAGGCAGCCGACAACCCGCAGGGGAAGGGCGGCACCGACTGGACCCTGGTCGGGGTCGAGGAACTCGGCCCCGAAAAGGTCGACAGCGCGTCGTCGCTCGGCATGCACGCCGCCCACTTCGTCCGCTACGCCGGCCAGGGCCTGGACCACGGAAACCTGCCCAACACGACCACGGGCACCTACAAGCAGCAGTACCGCAATCCCCCCGGCGGCTGGGTCCGCGCCGAACAGGGCGCCTCCCCGGGACGGGTCGTCGCCAACGCCCTCTACTCCTCCCGCTGGTAACGGCCGATACCGGCCACAGCGCCAGGCGCTGTGCCAGATGTCCACGGCGGCCGCAAAGCGGGTCGGCAACCAGATGAGGGACCCGGACGAAGGGGTGGGCGCCGACATCGGCGCCCACCCCGCGCGGCTGCCCCGGGGTCCGTGTCCCGGGCAGGCTACGGGCCCGGGCATCGGGGAGGTCGGGAGGGCCGGGTCAGAAGCAGGGGTCGCGGGCCTCCGACCCGCCGCACTCCTCGGGGAACGTGGGATACGGGCTGGGGGAGGAGGACGGCGTGGGGGACGGTCTGAAGGTCCACCCGCCGGAGGTGGGACCCGGACCGGGCCAGGGCGGGTTCGGTTCCGGGGCGATGGTGGCGGGCGGCGTGGACGTGCGTTTCGCCGGGGGCGGTGTCACGGAGGGCGAGGTCTTGGCCGGCGGGGGAACCGCGGGCCCGGAGGAGGCGACCGAGGCGGGAGGGGGAACCACGGGCCCGGAGGAGACGACCGAGGTGGGCGGGGCACCGGTGCTACCGCCGTCGGCGGAGCTGGGCGGGGACGCGGATCCCGACGCGGGAGAGGCGGCGCCGGACGGCGCGGAGGTCACCGGGTCGGACGGGGAGTGGCCGTCGCGGTGCTCGGGGGCGAAGGCGAGCGCGGCGGCCGCGATCACCAGCACGACCGCGATCGCGGACACCACCACCACCGAGCGCCGCGAGGGACCCTGTCCCTCCTCGGAGCCGTCCTCGGCCGCCCTCCGCCGCGGCCGAAGACCGGCGATGCCAACCGACCGTGCTCGCTCACCGCTCACCCGTCCCCGGCCGGCCGGTCCCTCGTCCGGGACGGCACTCTTGGGCACATCGCCCGGACCACCGGGTCCGGCGTCGCTCCCGGAGTCTGAAACTCCGCTCGGATCCGCTACGCCCGCGGGTGGCGGTGATCCCGGCGCGGGTGTGGAGTACTCCGGGGGAACGCCCGCGCCCGGGACGGTCGCCATGGTGGTGTCGGCGGCTTCGGGAGCCGCCCCGTCGCCGGCCCGGGCGGGGAGCGGTTCGGCGGCGACGGCGAGGCGACGGCGGGCTTCCAGCCACGCGGTGGCATCAGCACCCGTGAGGCCGCAGGCGTGGACGTACGCGGTGAGCAGATCCTCGCGGGGAAGGTCCTTGCGCGCGAGCGCACCGGAGAGCGTGGCCCTCGGCAGGATGTGACCGGCCGCGGCGGCGCGTTTCTCCAATTCCCGGTAAGAGAGGTCGGCCCACTGGCGTAACTGCCGCATCACCGCGACGAACTGCTCGGGGCTGCCGGCGTCCTCGGGCCGTGGCCCGCCCGACGATGCCGGCGCCGCCTCGATCGATTGTGGACGTTGCGTCATGACGGGCAGCGTAGAGGGAACACCCCTTGCCCGGGGGAGTATCAGCCCGACCAGCACCGGCGTCAGGGGCCGGCCTTTCACCATCGTCGACCGTGCGGCCGACCGCGGCCTCGTTCGCCGTGGCCGGCCGCACCGCCGGGTCCGGCCGAGGGCGTTTCTCGGCCGGGGCCGCGTGGTCTCGCCGAAGAGCAGGACGTCGCGCAACGGCCGGGGCAGGGACTGCTGGAGCACGCACACTCCGGGCGCGGGCCCGCTCCAGCTCGGCGGGTCGGATCAGCCGAAGAGGACGACGCCATCGTGGACGGGCGCCGGTTTTGCCAACACCGGCCACGGCCCGCAGTACTCCTGGCCGCAGTCGCCGAAGCTCGTGCTGATCGACGAGGCCGGTAACGAGCTGTGGCTGACCGCGTGCTGCGCCGGCCACGACGGTAGCGGCCGGGGAGGGACGGAAGACATCCTCTCGGCGGCAGGCTTCGGCACGCCGGAGGAGATCGGCCGCCCGGTCGCCGACCACCTGGTCCTCGTCCTGCGCAAGGACCGGAGCCAGCCTGTGGAGGCCGTCCCCGTCACCGCACGCAGCCGGTCGATCTCCTCACGCAGGTCCGTGCGGGCTGGAACGCGGTGGCCGGCGGCGGCACATCGCCCACCCGCATCGGCACGGGCGCCGCTGAGATGGTTGCGGTCGGCTTGTCCGAGGACGGCTTTGGTGCTGCCGCCGGGTCGGGTATCCCGGCCGCGACGCGTCGCAGTTCCAGCAGCGTGTCCATGTCCAAGCGCAGCGCCCTGGCCAGTGCCGCGACCGTCGTCGCGGTCGGCACCGGTCCCGTGAAGGCGTTGTGGATGGTGCCGCGGCTCACCCCCGCCCTGGCGGCGAGCTGGGTCTTGCTCAGGCCTGTGCGGGCCAGTGCGTCGTCCATGTGCTTGCGCAGCTCGGTGAGCGCTACCTCTGGCCCCAGGTCCTCCGTGCCCAACTGCCCCCTCTGGTACCTGGTCCACAGTGTCCAGGTGTACAGCCTTGTCCAGATCGGCCTCGTTCGAGACCGGTTCCGGGAAGGTCGGCCACGGCAACCCCCTGGCCTTTGCTGGAGACACCGTGAACCACGTCGCTGTCGTCCTGCTCGCCCCCTGGGCCGGCGCCACCGCGGGCGGGGCTTGCCCACCTGCGCTGCCTCCTGACCCGGGGATCCCCCGGCGCTGGCTACTTTGAGTACTGTGCTGGGCCGGTCGCCACCTCGAAGGTGGCGACCAGCCCAGCACGGGTGTGTCTTGGTCGGATCAGCCGGCGAGTTCGACGCCCTTGTGGTAGGTCCAGGCGGCACCCCGGCACGTCACGCGATTCGGGGCGGTGTGCTTGCCCGGGGCGGAGCAGATGTTCAGCATGTCCTGGTAGAAGATGTCGTCGACGCGCTTCTTGGGGGAGTCGACGGGCTTCGGGTCGCCGTTGGGCAGGATGGTGATGAACTGCTTGAAGGCCTTCTCGCCGAGGAGGTCACGGAAGTTGCGGTACCCGAAGTCGTGGCGGATGCACGCGATGCTGAAGTCGAATCCCGCGACCTTGTTGCGGGCGGGTGCGTTGCAGAGGTTCGTCGACCACCTGAACTCGTACCGGTCGGGCTTGCCCTGGAGGTGCTCGTCGCGCAGCTGCTTCCACTCGTTGAAGGCGGCGGGGCCGGGCTGCTCCAGGCGCTCGAGGAGGGCGAGCTTCTCCGCGTGGCTGGCCGGTGTCGCGGCGGGGGCCCGGAGCGAGGTCCAGACGTCCTTGTTCCAGGTGTAGCGGTAGAGGGCGGCGCCGTCGGGGGAGATACCGTAGAGCTGGCCTCCGGAGGTGGCGAAGGCGGTGCCGGGCCTGCCGATGGGGCTCCACCTGCCGTTGCCGTCGTGCTTGACGATGGTGCCGGCGCCGGGGTTGACGGCGAAGAGGGTGTCGGCGGCGATGATCCGCTCCGTGCGCTCCTTACGGACGTTGGTCCACCCACTGGCTTTGCCGTCCTTGCCGTTCCACTCCCAGACGCCGGAGTGGTCGGGGGACAGACCGTAGAGGTTCTCGTCGGTGACGGCGAACTCGGCGCCGGGCCCGCCGACGACGCTCCACTTGTCGGGGCTGCCGAGGTAGTGGGAGATGGTGCCGCTGTCGCGGTCGGTGGCGAACAGTGGGCTGTCCGACAGCCTGCCCTGCGCGCCGCCCCGCTGCTTCTCGGCGTTCTTCATGGCCGTGGTCTTGCCGGTGTAGGTGTAGAGGTGGGCGGCGGGGCCGCTGCCGACCTTGCGCCACTCGTCCTTCTTGCCGGTGTACTCCCATACCCCGGAGCGGTCGGCCGGGATCTTGTAGAGGTGCTTGTTCGTGGCGGCGAGGTCGGCGACGGGGCCGCTGATCCGGGTCCAGTCGGCGGGCTTGCCGTTGTACCGCCAGACGTCGCCGGTGTCCGGGTTGGTGGCGTACACGGTGTCCACGCCGGCGTAGATGCTCTTCGCGGGTCCGCCGATCTTGAGCCAGCCGTCCCGGTCGGCGCTCCACTGGTACACCCCCGAGCCGTCCCTGGGCAGGACGTACGCTCCCTCGCTGCTGGCGACGACCTTGGCCATCGTCACGGATGGGACCGTGTTCTTCTGGGCCGGCTTGCCGCGGCTGGCGGCGTTGGCGCTCACGCTGATGGCGAGGACGACGGCGATGATCAGCGCCATCATCCGCAGCAGGCGCACGGCCTTGCCCGTTCGGGTGGGCGGGACCGGCGGGCCGGCCGTGTCGGCCGGGGCGGTGTCGGGGTCGGGATGGGTCATTTCGGGCTCCTTGGGTGTGGTTCGGGCATGACGGACCGCCCGCAGTTGATGCTGCGGAGGGGTTGTTGACGGGAAGGTCAGACGAGGGTCCACCAGTGGTCGTCGCCGACCTCCGGGTGGCAGGGGTAGACGCCCAGGCGCAGGCCCGGGGTGGGGTCGCCATGGCCGGGGACGTCCAGGCACATCGGCGCGGGGGTTCCCTCGGACTTGGCGTTGACGAGCAGGAACGCGGTGCGGTCGGCGTTCCAGCGCTGGAGCCACAGGTGGTTGTCGCCGCTGCTGAAATCGCACGGGTAGAGGCCGACCTGCGCGTTGGCAGGGGCCCCGTAGTTGGGCGGGTCCACGCACAGCGTGGAGCCGGCCGGGCGGAGCGCGAACCCGCGCGCGCCGCCGGTGGCGGGCACGAGGTCGAACCGCTGCAAGTGCCCCGCTCCCGCTTCGCAGGTGTTCTGGAGCACTGGGTGGCCCATGTTGGGTACGCCGCTCGTCGGCACGTCCACGCACAGGCCCGTCGCCACGTTCCGCAGGATCCGGCGCGGCGGGCTGGCAGGCGCGACCGATGCCGGGGAGGGCCCGGTCGGAGGCGGGGAAGGGTGTGCGCTGCTGGATGCCGCAGCGGCGGGGGATGAGGGCTTGGGCGGAGGGGCGGACGCGGTTGGCATGGTTGGCTTGGGAGCCTGCGCGGCGGCCGGCTTGGAAGTTCCCGGTGCGGACGGCGGTGCCTGGGCCGGTGCGGACGGCGGTACGGGCGGTGCCGGCGGGGGAGGTGGCGGTGTCGGGGCCGGGGTGCCGGTGATCTTTCGGTACCGGAGCGGTACGTAGGCGCTGGTGGGGTGCTTGGCGATCAGGGCGTCGCCGCGCCGGGCCGTCGCCACCGAGGTGGGCCTGCTCTTGCTGCTCTCGGAGTAGTACCGGAATGCGCCCTGGGCCTTATCCGTCCAGCCGGCGAACAAGATGGCGTGCCCCGTGTAACCGCCGATGTCGAGCGCGTCCCCGGGCTGCAACTCCTCCCAGGTGATCCTGTCGGCGACCGAGAACAGGCCCGTGGTGTCGTAGCTGTCCGTGAGCTGCCAGGCCATCGAGACGAAGCCGGAGCAGTCCTGCCGGTACCCGCCGCCGGTCGCGTTGTCGCTCCACCAGAGCTTCTGGCTGTAGCCCACCCGCTTCTCGGCCCAGTGCCGGGCGCGGGCCAGGACCTGGTCGCGGGTGACCGGGCCGCCGGGGGCGGCGCCCTTGCCGAGGGTGCCGGTGCCGGTGGGCCGCTGGGGAGTGGGGCTGCTGTCCGCGTGGGCGGGGAACACGGTCAGGCCGGCGGCGAGCGCCAGGGCGGCGAGGCTGGCGCCGCGCCATGGTCGGGTCATCGGATGCGGTCCCGTCTGTCGTCGGTGAAGTCGCCTCCCGGGCTTGGGAGAAGCGGTGGAACACCACGCTGGAACCTGATCTGATTGTCCGTCGGGCCGCGCCGGCCAGGCCGCAGGTCAGCGCGCAGCAGGTTGCGAACACCGGCGAACACGCCGGATATCCGAGGGGGAGACATGGGGAAGGCCGGCCGTCCGCCGGGTCCGCTGCGAGGCCGCACCGAGCAGGCCAACGCACTCGCGCAGTTCCTGCGGGAGCTGACGGCCGAGAGTACGGTCAGCGACCTGGAGAAGCGCTACAGCCTGGCCAGGAGCTCGTGGAGCGAGTACCGCTCCGGCCAGAAGATCATCCCGTGGGAGCGGCTCGGCAAGGTGGTCGAGCACCGCTTCCCGCACGATCCCCGCGCTCGGCAGCTCGCGATGGACAAGGCCCGGCGGCTGCACGCCGCCGCCACCTCCGCCCAGCCCCCCACCACGGCGGTAGCCGCACCCATCCCGCAGCCGGCGGCGGTGCGTCCTGCCGCCGGACAACCGGCGGACAATCCCCCCACCAGCACGGACACGGCCCCCACGCTCGATACCCCGCCCGACCCGGCGCTCCCGGGCCCACTAACCGCAGCGCTTCCCGACCCCGTCCGGCCCCGGCCGCAGAACGCCGGATCCCCCGGGCCTCAGCCGTCCGCACCACCGGCTCCCGGCCCCGGCACCGCCGACCCACTCCCGGTCGGCGCACCCCCGGCTCCGGCCGCCGCCCCCCGCAAGGCCGCTGCCGGCACCTTGTGGTGGACCCGCTGGCGCACCCCCGTCCAGTGGGCCCTGCTGGCCGCACTGCTCGCCGCGGTCATCATCGCCAACCAGGCCCAACGCCCCGGCGGACAAACCACCGCCGCACCGCCGCCAACCGGCGCCCCCGACAGCGCGGGTACCCCGCCCGTGGATGTGCCGCAGGAGACCCCGACCGCCAGCAGCACCCCGGAACAGCCGACCACCAGCCCGACACCGGACCCGCCGGCCCCGGCCCCCTCCACCCCCAGCACTCCTTCTTCCAGCCCGGCCGCTGTTCCCACCGCGGCGCCGACCGCCGCACGTCCCTCCGCCACTTCCGCCGGGCCGGCGCCCGTTCCGGCGGTGCCCGCCGCGCCGCCGCGCCGGGTACTGCGGAACGTGGCGACGGGCCTGTGCGTGGACGTGCCGACGGGGGGTGTGCCGAACATGGGGCACCCGGTGGTGCAGGAGCGGTGCGGTGCGGGGGGTCACCTGCAGCAGTTCGACCTCGTCCCCGCCGCCGGAGGCGCGAGCGGGTTCGCGCTCCGTCCGGCCGGCTCGACGCTGTGCGTGGACCCGCCAGAGCACGGGGCGCCGGCCAACGCGCAGGTCGGCCTCTACCCCTGCGACCTGACCGGCGGCGACAACCACCTGTGGCGCCTGCAGTGGAACGACACCAACGCCGTCATGCTCGTCAACGTCAAGTCCGAGGGCACCGCCACGCTGATGTGCCTGGACGTCCCCGGCCTCGCCGACCCCACCCCGGGCCTGCGCCTGGGCGTCTACCCCTGCCACCCCAACCCCGGCGACGACCAGTGGTGGACCCTTACGTGAGAACCGGCCGGCCGTGTCGGCCCATCGGCGGTGCCTGTACTGGCGGCGGCCGATTCCAACCAGCGACCAGCGGCCGGGACATGGTGGTGAACGCCTGAAGGTCGCCACCCTGCGCCTTCAGTTCTAGTGGTCGTTGCAACACCCCAGCTCAAGGGGGTGTCGGGGTGTTCGCTGTCGCATCAACCGCCTGCTGCGGCGGACAAGCTGCCGGCCGGCTCGATACGGTTGGGGGTGTACCAGGCAGGCGACGACCACCCCAGTACTCCCTGAGCACCCGCAGCAACCAGCGGTTGCGCTCTCACCAGCCGGTCACGAGGAGGCCCACACCCATTGGTCGGGTGTGGGCCTCCTCGAGCCGGGGCTTCGGTGGCCCGGGTCCTCGGCCGTCATCGCTAGGCCGGATACGGTCGCGTGGCTGCCCCACGCGAACCTCAGGCCCTGAGGCGGAAGAAGCCGTCGGCCTCTGCTCCTGGTAGGGCCGGGGCGTGCGGGTGCACGGCGTTTGTGCGGCTCCTCGTTGACGGCCGCTGTCATGCACCTGGCCCGCCTCGACGGTGAGACACGCGTAGATTCCGGCCGGACGTTGCCGTGGAGATCCCGCGGTCCCCGGCCGACGGGTGCCTCTACAGGAACTGGATCACTTCTGTTTGTCCGGTGTTCGGGTCGCGTAGGACGACCTCCCTGCCTTCCTCGATGCGCGACAGCAGGTGAGCGTAGAGACGCAGGGCCCGGTTGATGGCGTCGGTCTTGTTCACCTGCTCGATGCTGACTACATCCCTCAGAGCGGCCGATCCCTTGGCCGTGAGGCCGGCTGTGACCCGTTCTGCCACCGCGGGTTGGTCGGTGGCGTTCTTGCTCTCGGTTGCTACAGCGCGGCTTTCCCTCACTGTCATGACTCCCTCTTCCCCCAAGATCCAGTTACTGCAGTTTGCTGCCGTACATCACACTATGCCCGTTTTGGCAAGATCTATGCAGCTCAAACGCGCCATTCTATCAGCGGATAGGCATAACTTTGCTGCTCCCGAGACGCCCGCCAGATTGTCACACCAGTCTGGTAAGGCGGTAGGGCATATGACCCCATCTGGAAAAGCTTCACAAGGTCGTGTCCTAGTCCGACCGCCCAATGACAGCATCGTTGCCTATCTATGCTCATGAGTCGACTGGTTGCTGGTCAGGAACCTACTTTCATACGCAAGGTGACTGCTGGTCGAATGGTAGTGTCGGAGACCATCTGTTACGCGAGAGCTTGTGCTACTCGCTACCGATCAACCCACAGGGCTGTAAGGGGCCGTCCCCCGACCAAGGTCAGTCCCCGCACCCCCTGGACTCAGGGCACTAAAGAGACAAGGAATCCACCCGTGAGCCTGAAAGAGGCCGCCGTCCCGCGGCAGCTCACCGCCCTCGTGAGCGAACCGCGCCGTGGTGCCCAGACCCGTGCCGGCACCCACCCCCGCGGAAGTCTCGGCACCATCGCCCGCGACCGTCCCGACGCGGGCGACGCGCAGGAGGACGATCCGGTCGCCAGCGCATCCGCCGTCACCCGGTTGCCGCTGGCCGCTGTCAACACCCCCTCCCCGGCCAGTGGCGGCCCGGGCGGCGGCAGCAACGACAACGGCGGCAGGGGCAGCGGCGGCGGTAACGACGACGCCAACGACGACGACGGCGACAACGACGACGACCCGCCACACAGCGACGGCGGTGACCCCACCGCGATGGCGGACCAGGCGATAGCCATGTCCGGCTACCTCCACACCGGACTCTCCGTGCGGCTGGACAACTGGGCCGAGGCCAAGGTCGGCATCCATTCGACCGAGTCGGAGGGCCCGCAACTCCTCAACATCACCGCCGTGATCATCCTGTCCACCCTGGTCGTCGCCTTCGTCGCGTACACCGGCACCCACTCCGCCTCCCTCCCGGGCGGGACCGCCGCGAAGATGATCATCATCGTGGGGGTGTCGCTCGCCATCCTCGCCTTTGGCGTCTACACCATCAGCAGGCACAAGCCCACCGGCCGAACCTTCGACCCCGACACCAAGCCCGGCCGCCACGACTGACCTACCGCGCCCTTGCCCGACCATCCCACCCTCACGGGCCCCGGCCACCCGCACGGCGACCGGGGCACCCATGCCGGCTCCCAGGCCTTCAGCCCGGCCAGCCTGGACTCGGCCCGCCGCCAGCGTGGCGCACGCCGGCGAAGGAGCGGATGAGGCGTCAGCCCTCCGCGTTTGCAGGAGTGAACGCGTAGGAGCGATGCCCCTCCAGAAAGCGGCCTCCGCGAAACGCCACTACCCGTCCCCGCGCCATCCCGCCCAGCCCCCATCCCTGGCGTACCCCAGCGGGACGATCCCTCTGCGCCCCGGTCGCCCTGCACCCAGGGGGCATCCGGATCTACCGTGAACGTAAAGGCCGGCAATCGGTGCGGGGCGAGAGACGATGACGGGCAGCTGGGAACCGCAGATCAAAGCGATCGGCCGGCTGATCGCCGCCCACCCGGCCGAGTTCGATCAGCTCCTGGCCCAGGCCCAGGCCCAGGCCCAGGCCGAGGCCGAGGCCGAGCAGGCCCAGCTGCCGCCCTGCATGGCTTGCATGGCCTGTGCCCACTTGGGAACCGCCGCCCGCGCTCTCGCGGACCGGCTCGGTCATGACCCACTCGGTCACCGCCTGCTCCACGTCCTGGGCGATTCCGGGCAGATCCGCAGCGTTTCGGCCCTGCGCAAAGCCGTGGCCGGGCGAGGACTCGCGCGGATCCACCAGGCACGCGACCTGCTCGACCGAGGCAGCGTGCCTGCGGTCGTAGGCACCGTTGACGGCGACCCCTGAGAACCGGGGATCCTCATCACCTTCGATCCTTGCCACCGCACGTAGACGAAAGGCGGCGGATCCAACGGCAACGAAATGACAAACAGTCAGGTCTGACCGTTGCAGGCCCCCTAATCTGGACCTGAACGGATGCCCGCCATACCCCTGCCTGACCCCACCCGTCTGCAGGAGTGGTTCCCCCCGAACAGCAGGAGACCGCCACGGTGTCAGTGCCATATGAGGACCCGAAGCGGAACTGGGGAGAATTGCAAGGCTGCTGCGAATGGTCGAACAAACTGGCGCTCCGACTGCGTGCCTGGGTGGACGCGGCCGTGCCGCCGGTGACAAAACTCGATGACCTAAGCGACCGGTTGGACCCGCTGAACTTCAGAAGCGGCAAGGCTCCCGAACGATCCACGATCTCCGAGCGCCTTGCAGGTAAAAACCTCGACCGGGAGTTCGCCGAGGCGGTGATCTCGGCCTTCTGTCGCCAGGACATAGAGGCGCAGCGCAGGTTTGCGCGCGAGCTGACCACAAGGTGCGCAGCCCACAAAGGCTCACCCACACTGCAAGACCAGATGAAGCTGATGCGGGAGATCGCCAAACTCAACCAGGGTCTAATGGACGCCCTGCGGGCGCACACCAAGGCAACCGCGGAGCGCGATGCCTGCAAGATGCTCAGTTGGATCCTGCTGTCTACCGTGGACGGCCTGCAGCGTGAGGCGAACGACCTGACCCTAGAATTGGACAAACTGCGGCAGCCCGGCCTCAGCGACTTTGCGGACCTGGCGCAGATGGACCGGTTGCGCCGACAGCTGAGCACGGCACAGCGTTGCATAGCCGAGGCCGACGAAGAACTTACCAAGCTGCAGCAGGCGCAAGACCGTGCCGCCGAGACCATTGGCATTGCCAGCAGATTGGTTGAGGAGGGAAACGAGCGACTGCGAGACATGGGCCAAGAACCAGCTATCGAGACCCCGTTTGCATCCGGCGTCTTCGAAGAGCCGGACGGTCAGCCCTCCATGCCGCTGCTTGACATCCCGGAAGACACGGACGGCCGGATCATCCATGCTGAGCACACCGTGGAACAGGCACGTGAGATCCGAGAAGACATCGAGCAGTCGTTGGAGCGGAGCAAGGAACTCGTCCTGCGATCTGCCAGCTACCTTGTCCCACGCCCAGCAGAACCTCTGGCCTTGCCCCAGGACTCCGGCGAGCCCGAGGCGGAACCAGAACCGCCCATGACTCATCCCTCCGCCACTTTCGATGTCTCCCCGACCGGTGATCCTGCCGTAATAGATGTCTCGCTCGGCGAATTCGTCCGAGAGGCGTGGAAGCGTCCCGCAATCAGAAACACTGTTTACCTCGGCTTAGCAGCCATACTTCTCTATCGCATGAGCACACCCCGAATGTGTCCCAGCTGCGCAAACACCCGCAGTGTCACCTGCCCCTCCTGCACCGCAGGCCGCACCGAAGCCGCCATCCTGTGTCCGATGAGGTGCACCGCACCGACAGCAGGCCAGCCCGCCTGCCCCGTCTGCAACGGAGACGGCGAGGTCGTGATACTCCTGGCCTGCCAGTATTGCGCCAGCACCGGAAGAGTGCCGTGCCAAGCGTGCAAGGACAACAGGTAACATCGACCCAACCCCCGAACCGCGACCTAAACCGAGAGCGCCGTGGACAGACCTCACGGTCTAGTACTCCAGCCGTAGATCGTGATCTTCATGAGTGGAGGGCGGCCTGACGGCGGTAGTGGCTGTGGCGGGCACGGGCTTGATGGCGTCGTCGCCAGGTGGACCAACGCAGTCGGTTGGCCGGGTCGCGGACGGGCCGGGTGATCAGGCCGGTGAACAGGCGCTGGATCTCGTTGCAGGTGAGCGGGATCAACCCACCGGGGCTGCTGCCGTCGTCGGCCACCGCCTGGCCGTGGCGTTCAAGGGCGGCGGTGACGGCCAGGAACGCGTGGGCGAGCAAGGCCAGGGTGACCCAGCGGTGCCAGGAGTCCCAGCGGCGGACCTGGTGTTCGTCCAGTCCCGCCAGTGTCTTCGAGCTCTGGAATGTCTCCTCCACCGTCCAGCGGCTTCCCGCGACCATGACCAGCGTGGACAGCGGGACCGGGCGGTGCGAGTAGCAGCGGTAGTAGGCCAGTTCGCCGGTGCTGCGGTTGCGGCGGACCAGCAGATGACGGTGGCCTGCCGAGTCGCCGTCGGCGATGGCGACGTGAGCCCAGTCGTAGAAGCGGTGGCCCTTCGCGCCGCGTCCGGCGGACAGCTTTTGCCAGGCCCGGTGCGGGATGCGCTTGACCAGGTGGTCGGCGCGCTGAGGTCCGGCCGGGGTCGGGACCCGGTGGGTGCGGGAGACCGCCAGCACGTAGCCGAGCCCGCGCTTCTCCAGGGCGGCGCGCAGGTGGGGGTTGTCGCCGTAGACCTCGTCGCCGGCCGCCCACGCGGCCGGGGCTCCGGCGTTCAGGGCGCGTTCGATCATCTGCCGGGCCAGTTGCGGCTTGGTCGCGAAGCCGACATCGTCGGGCACGGCGGCCCGCTCGCACCGGATCTGGTCTTCGGTCAAGGACCGGGGCAGGTAGAGGGCTCGGTCGATGGCAGCGTGGCCGTGCCGGGAGGTGTAGGTGAGATAGACGGCGACCTGGGAGTTTTCAATCCGGCCCGCGGTGCCGGTGTACTGGCGCTGCACGCCGACGGTCTGCGTGCTGGCCCTTCTTCAGGTCGCCTGTCTCGTCGACCACGAGCACGGCCTGGCCGTCGCCCAGGTGCTCCAGCACGAAGTCGCGTAGGTCGTCGCGGACCTGATCGGCGTCCCACTTCGCGCGACCGAGCAGGTGCTGCAGGCCGTCTGGGGTGGCGTCGCCGATGTGCTCCGCGATGGTCCAGCAGTTCTTGCGCGGCAGGTCCGACAGCAGCCCGAGGAGCAACTGCCGCACCCGGCGGCGGGGTTCGACCCGGGTGAACCGGCCGGCTATCCGGCTCATCAGATCCTCGAATGCGTCCTGCCAGCCGGCAGGCACTACGCTGGCGTCCGAGGCCGCCGCGTGATCATTGGTTGTCCACACAACACCTAATGATCAACGGCGGCCTCACCTGCTCGAACGCCACCGGAACCAGTAGTCGACCCCATCGACCCGGTAGCGGGCGCCGGCATCGAACCGCACCTCGCCCACGAGCCGCCGGGCAGCGTCTGGCAGCTGACGGTACGGCATGAGTAGCAAAGCCAGTTCGTCGTAGCGGGCATCGATCCCTCCGTTCCCCGGATGGCTATCCGGCCCGACCGTCGCGGCTCGTTCCGCTCGTTCCACCTGGCGAAGATCGCCCACTGCTCGCGCTCCATCTCGACTGCCGCCTCGCTCGCGGGCCACACGGAGTACTCGTCGGCCTCGTCGGCGTGGTCAAAGTCGCAACCCTCGAAGTAGTGCGGGACACCATCGATGACCGCGAGCCCCTTACGCGGCCCGTCGTACCACTCCAAGTCGACGTACACGCGCTCGAAGCCGTCCGCGATCAACTGCTGCTCGTCCCAGGTCTCAGCCACGTCGACAGGCTACCGACCAGCGGTCTCTGCATCCATGATCACGATCTACGGCTGGAGTACTAGGGATGCCATCACTCGTCCCAGGCCCCGACACGCGCGGCACCCGGCATAGTCGCTGTACTCCGTATGGCGATGGTCGGAGATGAACCGCCAGCGGTCAGTTACCGGTCTATCTCCTGCAAAATACTGGGCGGCTTGAGCAGGATCTCTTTCTCAGCTCCAGCTCACGACCTGCGTGCGCGGCCAGCGCGGGAAGGTTGCTGCGGGCGACCCGCAGCCTGGAGGCGGCTATCGGCGGACCCGCTCCGCGTGACCCCACCCGGGCTTCGCCCGGGTGGGGTCAACGGGCCCTTACCGCAGGTGATGGCGATCCTGGAATTGGGGATCCTCATCACCGGCACCTGATGTTGCCGCCGCTTCCGCGTGGGACCGCGCAACTTACTGGCGCAGCGACTTCCGGGTTAACGCCCAGCTTCTGCGCGACGGCTGAGCCCCGGGCGGCCGACGGACTCCGCCCACGTTGCCGCGTCCCGCTTGAACTTCCTCGAGTACCTCGCAGTATCCATGAGGTCATGCTTTCCACGGACCCCCAGGATCCGCTTCTCAGAAGTATCCACTGTTCGGGGTAGAGCCCTGTGTGGGAGTGTCCCTGAATGTGTGCCGGGGGTCTGGCCTGCGTCCGTTACGGCTCTGCCTGGCCATCCCATCTGCGGAGCTGGCCGGGCATGTACGGCGTCGGGCGCCTACCCGGCGGTGGCCAGCCGCGCGCACCGGCCACCGCGTGCCCTGACCGGGTTCTGAGCCGCCGGGTGTCCTGACCGGCCCAGGGCCCGGTGTGCGTCAGCGGATGGTGATCTGGACGTGATCAGCGAGAAACTGCATCATCCGTAGCACGGCCGCGCTGGCGAGCGCTCCGGTGACGCCGACCAGTACCTGGCCGCGCATCCGGTGCGGTGACCGCCACGCCGCCCACCCCGCCCGCTGCGGCGCCTCCGCTTCAGGCGTCGCGGGCAGGGCCGTCCGGCGCTCCGCATCGTCCCGTACCGCCGCGTCCGTGACTTCGCCGTGGGGCCGCCGGCCTTCCGCGGCGGGCGAGTCGGTCCGGCGGGACTGAGAGGGGATCTGGTTGCGCTGGGTGCGCCTAGACATGGTGGTTCTCCTGGCGAACTGATGGTGTTCCGGGCGAAGTGCCGGTCCAATCACCGTCGCCGAAAGCGGAATTGACGCTCAAGCTGAAACAATTGGATGCAGAGGGGAAACAACCCGCCTGACCTGGGGAGACGCGATTCAGTGCCTGGAACAAGCAGCAGATCGACGCCACGATGCCAGGCAAGATCAGGCAGGCCCCCTAAGGACGACCTGTCCGCCCTCGCCACCGAAGTGCAGACGTTCGTCGAGGCCCTCCGCATACACGTACTGCAACCCCTCCAGGCAAGCGGCATTGACTACCGCCTCCTGTCCGGACTTCTGACCGCAGTGTTCGGCAGCGGCTACAGCGTCGCCACTGTTCAGCGCATTGGCTCGGGCAAGAAGATCCCCCCTCGCGAGGTCCTGGAACACCTGCTCGACCTCGCCGACGAGCATGCCGGCCTCCTCGACGGCGACGCCCGCACGAGCGTCACCGACGCCTACAGGCCAGCCTTGAAACACGCCAACCCCACCCTGCACCGGGTCTACGAGCTCCAGGACGAACTCGCCCTCCGCACCACGGAAGCCGAACAGCTGGCCGCCCAGAACGCCCAACTGCAAGCGGACCTGGCAACGGAACGCTTACGGTTCCTGGAATGGAGCTACGACCAGCGCACCAGAAGCTGGAGCGTCGTCGGGACGTGGTGGCCCGGACCAACGACCGCCTACCTCACGCTGGAGACCCGCGCCCAACCCGACGCCGATGCAGCCACGGAGGAGACACCACCGAACTGGTTCATCTCGTTCGACCCTCCCGACGCCGCCGCCAACGGCTCCATCACCTTCAATACGCCCACCTCACCCCACATCGTCATCCCCTCGCAAAGAGTCCCCTGGTCCGACCATCCCCCCGAGCCACCCGACGACGACCTGACTGATTCCCCAGACCCGCCCAAGACCACCACCGATGACAAGACCTCCTACGGATTGCCCCTGCCCCCAGACCTCCACGAGGTCACGGGTAGGCCCGAGTCCGACGAACCGACTGTGTACTCCTGGCCCCCCGAGATTCAGAAGGAGGCTATAAGCGCGCGGCCCGAGTCCGACAAGTTGATCGTCGATCCTAAGGACCCCAGGTTGTGGCTTCGAACCGAAGACATCCAGGACGCCACAGGCGGGCCCGAGCACGGGAAGCCGGGCGATGACACTGCGGACCCCGCCGACCCTTCCGAGATCCGTGGGCCTGGGCCTGGTGAGCCAAGCGCAACCCCTGATAGGCCCCGCTCCCACTGGCCCTGGAGCCTGCCCGCGTGGATCACCGAGGCAGGTGAGCCTGAGCCCGGCGAGCTGGCCGACGGCACTGCGGACGCCCCCGGCTTTCCTGCGGAAGAATTTGCCCACCCGTTTGGTACTGCGCAGTCGAATGAGGTTCAAGAAGCGGAACAAGATCTGCAGCAGCCCGAAGCGTACTCGCAGGCCGCGACCGGCGAACACCATGACGAGGTGCTGAGCCAGGCAAGCGTCGAGCCCCCCTCCAAGGAGAACCTGCCCGGCCCCGCTGGCGACGCTTCAGCCACCCAAGCCGATGCTCATCACCTTCCACCACGGCAGCTCCCGACCACCGACAATGCGGCCCCTGACATCCCGCGCTCGGCGGACCAGCTCATCGTCCTGCTACAAAAACTCACCGCCGACGGACACGATGACGACGCCGTTCGGACCGTTCGGTGCTACTCCGACCTCTACCCCCTCACCGACACCGGTCGGCTTGCCTACCAACTGCACCGTGCTGGATTTACCGACCTGGCCATGACAATGGCCACCTATTACGCCATCAGAACGCCGCAAGAGGTCGCCGACATGGCTGCAACCCTGCGTAACAGCCAGATGGAACGGGCCGTCCTCCCCATGATCAAGGCCTTCGCGGGCACTCGCTCCGTTCCGGACATCGCGCAGCTCGCCCACAGGCTCCACGGTCCCCAGAGTGACTGGTACGCCAAGATTCTGCTGATTAACCTCGGTTCGCGCACCCTCGCCGAGTACGCCGACCTCGTGGAATCCCTACCTCAGACAAGGCCACTGACCCGTCTCCTTCTCGGAGACCGAACACCTGCCGTCCGCGCCGAACTTCTCGGTCGGGGGAATAGCAGGGCTGTCGATGCCCTCGCGCCACCGCCCTCCTGACTCCTACCAGGAGGCCCCAGCAGTTGGACCTCCTGCGAACGATCGGCCCGCCCCACGGTTCTACCAGGCACCCGGGTGTCAGTACGAGTTCCTACTGCTGCGCCGGGGCCTGAGTGGTCTCTGGCCAGTGCATCTCGTGAGTCCGGTGGGAATCGTCCGGTTCGTCCGTTGAGGCGTTGAGCTGGTGTTCCCGGTCGGGTCTCCATCCACGATGGGGCCCGACCGGCCCTGACCTGCCGATTTCGTTGGTATATGGGATTCGCGGGGTGTCCCGGGGATCCCAACGTCGCCCTCTACGCCCACTCCACGCCGTGCTCGGCGAGCCGCGCGAGCTGGCCCGGCGTCAGCTTCGCCCGCCGGCTCTTCTGGTTGTTCAACCAGGTGCCCAGTGCGAAGTGCGACACCACCACCTGCTCCTCGCCACCGGGGCCGGCCTCCACGGCCTCCATCTTCTCCTTGTGCGGGCGCCTGACGGCCGCGTGCCCTTCCCGCGCCACGAACTGCGCCAGCGCCGCCAGGCCCTGCGCGAACCGGTCGGTGCGGGACACCTTCGGCTTCGCCTCGGCCGCAGCCTTCGCAGCCATCAGCTCCTGATCCTCCTCAATGCCGATCGCCATCAGCAGGTCCCGCTGGTCCTCCTCCAGACCCGGCCAGCCAGCCCGCTGCGCCTGCACCCAGCGGCCGAGCTGCTCGCCCTCGAACACCGTGTCCACCGGCAGCTGCGTCCAGTCGACCTGGCCGTCAGACTCCAGCCACCACTGCCGGGCGGTGGCGTAGGCGCGCTGCCAGGTGATCGGCCAGGTGGGGCACCACCAGGGGTCGATCTCCTCCAGCGCAGCCCGCCGCTCCGGCGTCAACGCCCCCGGCTCGCCCGCCGGCACCTGGGCGGCGGCCCGCAGTTCGGAGAGCCAGGTGCCGATGGTGTAGCCGCCGACCGAGGCCCGCGCTGGCGCTGCCAGCGACCCGCCGTGGCCCTTCGCCCAGACCCGCGCCCAGTCCAGCCCGGCCTCGAACCGGGCATCGGAGACGGACCAGATCATGCCGAGCGCGTCCAGCATCTCCACCCGGTATGGCGCCAATTCGCCGTTCGCATTCTCCCCGCGTCGGTCCGACAGCCACTTTCCGAGCGGGTAATTTCCGTTCTCCCCTACCATCGCGGAATAGGGGACGTCAAGCCCGCCGGTCTCCTCGAACCACCGCCGCGCGTGACCGATCCCCTCACGCCACAACTGCGTCTCGCCGACCAGGACCCGCGAGGCGATGAACAGGGCGAGCACGTTCTCGTCCACCGGCGTCTGGAACCGCACCGGCAGCGTGAACGCCCCCGACCCACCAGACGCGCCTGACCCGCTCTCACCAGGCCCAACAGCAGCCTCAGCGCTGCGCCCCTTGGTCCGCTTGCCGGACTTCTGCGGCACCGCGAGGGCCTCGACCACCTTGGCGTCGTGGCTGCGCAGCGCGGTCAGGATCTTGACCAGGGGCCCGTAGGAATCGGACTCCAGGATGTCCCCGGGTTCCTCTCCAGGCTTGAGGAAAACCGGTACGATCAGGCTGGCAGTTTTCCCTTCCCCGGGCTTCATACGCAGGGCCCGGCCGATGGCCTGGACGATATCCACCATGCTGCCCCGGCCCTGGAGAAGCACCGAATCTGCATTCGGCATATCGACACCTTCACCCAGGACCTTGCAGTTGCTGAAGATTCGGTGCCTGAGGCCGTCGTCCTCCTTGCCATTTCCGAAGTCCCCGATCAGCTCTTTCCGGTAGTCAATATCGTGCTCTCCGGAGAGCCACTGCAACCAGAACTCCGGCGGGTATTTCTGGGGGTTCTCGAAGTGCAGCTTCTCGACCGTCTGATTCAGCGTCTCCGAGAAGTAGCGGGCCTCGATCGTGCGGTTGTGGAAGGTGATGCACCGCTCCAGGCCCCGCTCGATGACGGTCTTGACCAGCCCGGCCTGGATGGCGGCGATGCGCGCGGCCGGCACCTCGTCCTCGCTCCCGTCGGGGGCCTCGCCGACGCCCGGCCCCCACGGCACGCCCTGCTGCTCGGCCTTGTCCCGGTCACCGAGCGGGTCGCGCAGTTCCAGGACGACGATCTCGAACGGGGCGAGCAGCTTGCGGTCGATCGCCTCCGCCAGGCCCAGGGAGTACACGTGCGGGCCGTAGACCCGAACATCGTCCATGGACACCGCCAGCTCCTCCGGCAGCGGCTGGTAGGCGCCCTCGCGGCCCTTCACCGGGCGCTTCGGCGGCGCCCAGATCCTCGGCGTCGCCGTCATGTACAGCCGGCGATCCGCCGGGATCGCGGCCTGGTCATGGACCACCGTCCAGGTCTTCTCGACGCTGCCTGAGGAGCGGTGCGCCTCGTCACAGACCATCAGCCCGAGCGGGGGCAGCAGGTCGCCCTGGCGCTCCGCCCAATACTCGTAGGCGTCCGCGACCGCCCCGACCGAGGTGTAAGTGGCGAACAGGGTGGTCGGCCGGCGGTGCTTCGCGGCGTTGGACAGCCACATGCCGATCATCAGCGGGCTGGTGCTCGCCAGGACCCCGTACGGCAGTTCACGGTCGACCAGCGAGCAGATGGCGTGCATGTTCCCGGAGCGGCCGGCCGCCCGCCACGAGCCGACCATCTGCACCAGCAGATCCAGGGTCGGCACCACGACCAGGACCACGCCGCGGGGCGCCAGCTTCTGGCCGGCCGCCGCACCGACGTACGACTTCCCAGACCCGGTGGCCATCTGCACCGTCACTCGCAGGCCGTTCGGGGCCGGGTGTCCCGGACGGGGCGTCAGGCGCCGCACGATGGCGTCCAGGGCCTCCTCCTGGTGCCCACGCAGCGAGATGCCGGCGGCTGCCTGAGCGGCCATCAGGCCGGGCCTTACGACGTTCACGAAGACGTGTCTCCCCTCACCCATTCCCGAGCCCGCACATGGGACCACGCGGGAAATGCTGACAGTGCCCTACTGATACATTCGACGGACCGATGAAAGAATCCAGCCGGCCGGAAATCAAGCTCGATGGAAGCGACTATCTGGCAGGATATCAGTCCCCGGTCACGGAATCCGGCGAATACCCGAATCGGGCGAGACGGAGCCCCGCTTCCGGCGGGATTACCTGACGCCCAAGACTGATACACTGAGAACCGGTGCTCACCCTGTCAGGGTAGCGCACCCTATCCGTCGATGGAGTCGAAACGCTCGTCTAGACCAATCTGGTGGAAGTGAAGCCGACCCACACGCGCCCCCGGCGCCCACCTTTCCCCAGTCAGCCCGTCTTGAGGTCAGCTAAAACCAATGCTCAAGAACATGACCAAGCCTCAGCCACCCGGGCGCCATGGAGCGAAGCGGAGTGGCGCCGGCCAAGGCGCGAAGCGTCGGGCCCACCCGGGCGAAGCCTGGGTGCGGACACGCGGAGCGGGTCCGCCGATCGCCGAAGGCGATCGCGCACGGAGGGCCGAAGGCCCGTAGG
>NZ_JBSGFD010000075.1:0-39526 GCF_053603215.1 Kitasatospora sp. NPDC004240
GGCCCTGCGGCCCTGCGGCCCTGCGGCCCTGCGGCCCTGCGGCCCTGCGGCCCTGCGGCCCTGCGGCCCTGCGGCCCTGCGGCCCTGCGGCCCTGCGGCTCGACGGCTCGACGGCTCGGCGGCTCGGCGGCTCAGTGGCTCAGTGGGCGAAGCCGGTGAGCGTGGTCTTGCCGATCGCGGCGCCGGACTCCTGGCGTCGGTGCGCCTCGCGCAGGTTCGCCGCGTCGACCGGGCCGAGGTCGACGGTGGCCGTGGTGGTGAGGACGCCGTCGTCCACCAGCCGGGCCACCCGCTCCAGGATGCGGTGCTGGGCGTCCAGGTCGGCGGTGCCGTGCAGCGAGCGGGTGTACATGAACTCCCAGTGGAACGAGATGCTCTTCGACTTGAGCACCCCAAGGTCCAGCGGCCCGAAGTCGTCGATGGCCACGACCTGGCCGAACGGGGCCAGCACCTCGGCGTACACGGGGAGGTTGCGGTCGGTGCCCACCGTGCTGAACACCAGGTCCACCCCGCCGGGCGCCACCTCGGCGAGCTGCCCGGCCAGCGGCCGGTGGTGGTCGACGATCGCGTGCGCGCCCATCCGGCGGGCGAACTCGGCGCTCTCCGGCCGCGAGGCGGTGCCGACCACGGTCAGCCCGGTGAGCGCGCGGGCCAGCTGGGAGACCATCGCGCCGACCCCGCCCGCCGCCGCGGTGACCAGCAGGGTGCCGCCGTGGTCGGGGGCGACGGCGGAGCGGCCGAGCCGCTCGAACAGGCCCTCCCAGGCGGTGAGCGCGGTCAGCGGCAGCGCGGCGGCCTCGGCGAACGACAGCGAGGCGGGCTTGTGCCCGACGATCCGCTCGTCGACGGCGTGGTACTCGGCGTTGGCGCCCGGGCGGTCGATCGCCCCGGCGTAGTAGACCTCGTCGCCGACCTCGAACAGCTCGACCTCGGAGCCGACCGCGACCACCGTGCCGGCCGCGTCCCAGCCCAGGACCTTCCACTCGCCGCCCGGGTCGACGTTGCGGCGCACCTTGTGGTCGACCGGGTTGAGGGCGACGGCCTCCACCTTGACCAGCAGGTCGCGGGGGCCGGGCCGGGGGACGGGCAGCTCCACGTCCTCAAGGCTCCGCCCGTCCTCGACGGGCAGGCTGGCGCGGTAGGCCACGGCGCGCATGGTCGCGGGGATCTCGTACTGGCTCATCACGGATGTCCTTCGTGCGGTCTTCGCTCTGGAGGGGCCCCTGACATGGGCGGACGCGGTCCCGGGCGTCCCGGCCGGGCACCGGCCCCGGGGCCGTCACGACGACGGTACGCAACGGGTAGTGGTAACCCGCAAGGGCACCTAGTTCCCTTTGGGTACTATGACAATATGACCCAGAAGGTGACCCTGGCCCCCGCCTCCGCGCCCTCCCTCGCCTCCGCCGTGCCGAAGGACGTGTACGCCGCCGCCTGCCCCTGCCGCGACCTGCTCGACCTGCTCGCCAACAAGTGGAGCGCCCTCGCCCTCGGCGCCCTGGAGGAGGGCCCGCAGCGCTTCGGCGCCCTCCGCACGCGCCTCCAGGGCGTCAGCCCCAAGGTCCTCACCCAGACCCTCCGCCGACTGGAGGACCACGGCCTGGTGGACCGCGAAGTCTTCCCCGAGGTCCCGCTGCGCGTCGAGTACAGCCTCACCGACCTCGGCCGCGACGCCTGCGCCCCCCTCGCCCACCTCCGCACCTGGGTCGAGCACAACATCGAGCGCTTCCCGGCCACCGCCTGACCCGCCACCGCCTATCCGCTTGTCCGGGCGCCGGACGAGCGGCCGCGGCCGGGTTCACGCCGGGTGTCCGGCCTCCACGTCGTCGACGTCCCGGAACGACAGCACGCCGGCGGCGGGGCCGCTCACCCGGGCGTACAGCGGTTCGAGGAGGAACCCGGTGTGGTCGCCCCAGTCGGCCCGGTCCAGGACCCGGCCGACGAAGCGGGCGGGGACGTCCGTGAGCAACGGCACGCCGCCGGGGCCGTACTCCCAGCGGACGGCCGAGAACTTGTCCACCTCGTCCCCGGTACGGCCGCCGAACAGCTCCGCGAGCCCCCGGTCGCGCGGCAGCAGGTGGACGGCCATCGTCCGGGCGCGCAGCGCCACCGCATGGGTGTGGTTCGCCTTCGAGATCCACACGACGAACCGGGCCGGGGCGATCGAACTCTGCCCGGCGAAGCCCACGAGGCAGCCGGACCGTTCACCCGCCGCGGCCGCCGTGACCACGTACACCGGATAGTCCAGCAGGTCGAGGAACCGCTCGAAGCCGTCCACGGTCACGGTTCCTCCTCCATGGCGTGGCGCGAGGCCGGTGAGACCGCGCGTGGCGGGCCGGGCACCGGCGACGGCCGGGATCCGCCGGCCCCCGACCGGAGGGTGACCTCCTCGCCGGACGCACTGCCTCCGCTCCGGCGTACCCGGATGGACGGTTGGCGCCTGCCCAGCGGTGGCGGCCGGAAACGCTCCCGCCCGGTTGACGGTCGAGGCGGCCTTCCCCCGACCGGGGAGCGGGAGGCTCAGCGCCCACCCGTGACGACGTCGGAGCCACCCGTCCCGTGCCGCTCCAGGGTCTCCTTCATGACCTGCGCGCCCCGGACCACGCGCAGCCGGACCTGCTCGGCCACGCCATGGGGCAGGACGTCGGTGGTCCAGCGGAGCCGGCAGCGGCCGGGCCCCTCGGGGAGGACCTGGAACGAGGCGTGGTGATGGGTCAGCGGGATCCGGAACCCCTCGACCGCGGAGTAGGCGAGCCGGCGCAGGTCGTCGTCCACACCGACGATCAGCTCCCGGATGACCGCGCCCCCGGGCACGGTCAGGTACCGGACGTCGCCGTCCATCCGGGTGCCCAGGACGTACCCGGGGACGAGGCGCTCGTGCACGGCACCCACGTCCCGCACCGCGTCCCAGACCTCCTCGGCTTCGGCCTCGATCACGACGTCCTCGATGATGGTGGCGATGGTCCTCGTCCCCCCTCGTACGGTGCCCCCACGGCACGGGACCCGAAGCCCCGCCCCTCGACCGCACCCTACTGCGTCCGCCGGCGGTCGAGGGCCGGCGGTCGCCACGCCGGCCCGGGAGAGCGGGGGCACTAGGCTGCGGGCCGGGGACGGTCAACGGGCTTAGGGGGACGGGATGCTGACGGAGCAGGACCTGACGGCACCGGAGCGGCGGATATGGCAGGCGTGCCTCACCGGCGAACGGGTCGACCTGTCCAGTGGTGACCCGTCCGAGGACGATCCGGCCCTCGGCGCGTCCTGGGGCGACGGACGCACGGTGCGCGCCGAGGTGATAGCGGCCGCGCTGCTCGGGGTGCCCGGCCAGGGCGGTCCGGTACGGGCGGTGCGCCTGGCCGGGGCCCGGGTCACCGGGCGGCTGGACCTGGGCGGCGCGGCCACGGTCTGCGAACTGCGCCTGGAGGGCTGCCACTTCGAGGACTGTGTGGTGCTGCGGGAAGCCTCCCTGAAGTCCACCGGAATGGTCGGCTGCCGGATCCCCGGACTGGACGGCTGGCTGCTGAAGGTCGACGGCAACCTCTTCTTCCAGGGCTCGGTCATCGACGGCCGGCTCACCCTCACCCGGGCGCACATCGTCGGCGAACTACGCCTCAGCGGAGTGCGGTTGACCGCCACCGAACTGCTCGACGTCCGCGTACCGGGCAGTCCGGCCGACAACGCGGGCGCCTGGGCGCTGTGGGCCGGCGGGCTGGTCATGGAGGGCGGTTGCTTCGCCCGCGACGGCTTCCACGCCCGTGGCGGCCTGCGACTGGTCGGCGCCCGGTTCGGCGGCGGTCTGTTCATGGAGAAGGCCCGGATCGAGAACCCCGGCGGCGACGCGCTCACCGGCGACGACCTCACCGCCTCCACCCTCATCCTCAGTGACGGCTTCACCGCCACCGGATCGATCCGGCTCCCCGGCGCGGCCGTCCGCAGCAGGCTCTCCCTGGACGCCGCCGTGCTCGACGGCGGCGCGGTGGCCCTGGACGGCCGTCGGCTCACCGCCGGCGACCTCCAGCTGACCCCGGCCGCCGTCCCCGTCGGCGCCGTCGACCTCCAGGACGCGCGGGCCGTCGTCCTGCACGACAACGCCCGCAGCTGGCCCTCCGACACCCGCCTCGACGGCTTCACGTACGGTTCCATCCAGGTCCCGGCCGCCGGACCGGAACCCGTCGCCGACCGGCTGGCCTGGCTGGCCCGCCTCCCGGGCTACTCCCCGCAGTCGTACGAGCAACTCGCCGCCTGGTACCGGAAGATCGGCCACGACGACGACGCCCGGCGGGTGCTGTTGGAGAAGCAGCGCCGTCGCCGCCGCACCCTCGGCCCGTCCGGCCGGCTCTGGGGCCGCCTGCTGGACGCCACCGTCGGTTACGGCTACCGCCCCTGGCAGTCCGTCCTGTGGCTCGCCGGCCTCGCCCTGATCGGCACCCTCGCCTTCAGCCGCGGCACGCCGCACGAGGTCAAGCCCGGCGAGGGCGTCCCGTTCAACCCGCTGGTCTACACCCTCGACCTGCTCGTCCCCGTCGGCGGCCTCGGCCAGCGCACCGCCTGGTACTGGACCGGCCCCCAGCAGTGGTTCGGCTACTCGCTCATCGCCGTCGGCTGGCTCCTCACCACCGCCGTGATCGCCGGCATCGGCCGCACCCTCAACCGCACCTGAACCGGGAGCCTCCCCGGGGCAACCGCCCAGGGACCTCGTCCATGATCGAAATTGGCTGGCGGCGGGTGCCCGGGCCCGGCATGATTCCCGCCGTGCACGAGGACGGGAATCACCGCGGACGGACGCGGTACACGCTGGTCGACACGGCGGACGGCAGCGCCTGGGGCGGCTGCGGCGAGGTGGAGGGGCTGTTCGGGGAGCCCGATCACGGGACGTACGAGCTGCGCGGCTGGGTGCCGGAGGCCGGGGACGTACGCGGCTGGCTCGGGCGTCAGGTGTGGCTGGTGCCGGAGGACGAGGAACTGGACGAGTGGCGGCTGGCGGACGCCCGGAGCCCCGGGCCGGCGCCCGGCACGGCGGACGGCCTGCTGCTGACCGGCCTGGACGACTACTGCGGCCCGCCCGAGGCGTACACCGGCCCGGTCAGGGTGCACGACGAGTACCGGTGGCTGGGCTCCTGCCGGGAACTCGCCCGGGTCCGGCCCGCCGTACGGCCGGCGTCCCCGTGGGTCCTGCGCGGGTTCGCGCCGGGTGATCGGCTGCGGGAGGCCCTGGCGAAGGCCGCCGGGCGGCCGCTGACGCTGGAGCAGGCGTCCCTGGAGCTCAGGGACGACCGGGGCGAGCGGCTCACCGACCGGCTGCTCTGGGCCGTGGTGAACGACTGGCGCCCGTCCGCCCTCGGACCGGACCTGATCGACCTGGAGCTCGACGGCGGCTACCTGGAGCCCGAACCCGACCAGGTCCGGCACGTCCGGGAACGCTGGTTCGCCGGGCCGCCGGACACCCCGGGCGCCTGGGCCGGCCTCGACACCCGGCACCGCGGGGCCTGGCACGACCTGGTCCGGGAGCGGGCCTGCCGACGCGACGCCCACGACCGGCCGGCCGGACACGCCTACGAACTCGACGGCCGGCACGTCACCGACGAGCCGGGCCTCTGGCTGGCGCTCGGCGAGGCCGTGAACGGCCCTGGCGGCTACTTCGGCGGCGACCTGACGGCCCTCCACGACTGCCTGGGCGGCACCTTCGGCTACACCCGCCCCGGGACCCTGCTCTGGCACGACTCCGCGACCGCCCGCGCCCACCTCTCCGGGGTCATCTGGCCGAACGGCGAGCGCGGCGACCTCTTCGGCGCCGTCCTCGCCACCCTCGCCGAGAGCGGCCTCCACGTCACCCAGGCCTGAGCAGACACCGCCCAGGGCCCATCCGGCCTGTCCGTGGCTGAGGCCATCGTCCTCACCGCGCCGCCGAGTTCGTCGCGGGACGGGCACTACCGCCGGGTGCTACTCGGGGGTAGGGTGCGGGCCCGTCGCGAACCTGGGGGAGTGGTATGGACGCCGTCGTGGGATTCGACCCCGTCGTCGAGCACGAGAGGACCCGCGCCGCCTTGGCGGCCGTGATCGGGCGGCTGGAGCGGCTGCTGCGTGACGTCCCCGACCCGGGGGCCGCGTCCGGGGTGCCCGTGTGGTCGGTGGGGGACGTCGGCTCGCACCTGGCGGTCGTGTTCGTCGCGTACTGCTCCGCCCTCACCGGCGAGGGTCCGGAGTGGGACGACATCCTCCCGCCCGAGGACGGGCCGTTCGCCGAACGGATCGCGGCCCTGAACGCCAAGGCCGTCGGCCTGTTCGGCGCCTCCGAGCGCGCCCGCCTCGGCGAGATCGTGGCCGAGCAGGGCGAGACCTTCCTACGGGTCACCGAGGGGCTGGCGCCGGACGCACCCCTCGCCACGCCCTGGTACGGGAAGGCGCAGGTGCTCACCGTGGCGGCGGCGACCGGGTTGCTGCTCAGCGAGAGCCTCGTGCACGGCCTGGACATCGCGCGCGGCGCCGGCCTGCCCTGGGAGATCCGCCCGGACGAGGCCCGGCTGGTGTTCGGGCAGACGATGCCCACGATGATGCCGCTGGCCCTGGACACGGTGCGGGCCCGGGGCGTCAGCCTCGCGTTCGACCTGGCGATCCAGGGCGGGCCGCGACTCGCGGTGGTGGTCGACGGCGGGCGGGCGACGGTCACGCGCGACGCCGCACCGCGGGTCTACGACTGCCGGATCACGGTGGAGCCGGTGACCTTCCTGCTGGTGTCCTTCCGGCGGACGCCGATCTGGAAGGCGGTCGCGCTCGGCCGGATGCGGGCGGGCGGCCGCAAGCCGTGGCTCGCCGGGCGCCTGAGCAAGCTCATCGCCGCGCCCTGAGGAGGTCCGGGGCCCGCCATGCCGGGACGCGCACACACGGTGGCCGCCGCCCGCGTCGTGCGGGCGGCGGCCACGGGGTCGTGCGGGGTCGGTCAGCCCTTGGTGTGCTCGGAGGCGTTCAGCCAGGCGACGTGCGGGCCGACGAGGCCGACGCCGGCGTTACCGGTGGACAGCTCGCTCTTGGAGGAGGGCAGCGGCGGGTAGGGCCAGCCGAAGGCCATGGCGGTGGAGGGGGTGGCGAGTGCCACGGCGGCGGCCAGGGTGGCGGTCACGGCGAGCTTGGGGAGGAACCCTCGCACCGTCATGTCGGTGTCCTTCCGGTCGTTGGTGGTGGTGTGCCGGCCCGGGGGGCGTGGCGCCCCGGGCCGGCGAGGGGCTCCCGGAGGAGCCGCCGGAGCGACGTTGGCACACAAACTCCGCCCGCCCGCCATCCGGCGCGCGCGGACGGGTGAACGGCTGGACCGCCCGGATGAGAGGTGTACCCGTCCGGCCCAATCCCGGGCCCGCGCCCAATCCCGGGCCGGGCCGAGCGGGCCGGGGGAGGAGTCGGGGCCGCCGAGGAGTACGCCGGCCGCGGCCGGGCACACGCGGGCGCATGGCACCGAACCGCGACCCCGACCCCGGCCGCCCCGACCGCGGCACGGGCACCGCCTCCGGCACCGCCCCGACGACCGGCCCCGGTCCGGAACGCCCGACCGAGATCCCCCGGCGGGGCTGGTGGGCGGTCCTCAAGCGGACCGGCCGGGAGTTCATCGTCGACGAGCTCCCGGACCGGGCCGCCGCGCTGACCTACTACGGCGTCCTGGCGATCTTCCCCGGCCTCCTGGTCCTCATCTCCGTCCTCGGGCTGATCGGTCCGGGGGTCGTCGAGGCGCTGCTGGCCAACGTCCAGGCCATGGCGCCGGGGGCGGTCCGGGACGTCCTGGTCTCCGCGATCGACCAACTCCAGCGCAGCCGGGCCACCGGCGGTGTCATCGCCCTCGTCAGCCTGGCCGGCGCGATCTGGTCCGCCTCCGGGTACATCGGCGCGTTCATCCGGGCCGGCAACGCGGTCTACGACATCCGCGAGGGCCGGCCCCTGTGGAAGACCACCCCGTTGCGCCTGGCCCTGACGCTGCTCACCATGGTGCTGCTCGTGGTTTGCGCGGTGATCGTGGTCTTCAGCGGACAGCTGGCCCAGGAGGCCGGCGACGTGCTCGGCATCGGCGGTACGGCCCTCACCGTGTGGAGCTACGTGAAGTGGCCGCTGCTGCTGGTCCTCGTGTCGCTGATGATCGCCGTGCTGTACTGGGCCGCCCCGAACGTCCGCGGCCGCACCCTGCGGTGGATCACTCCCGGCAGCTCCCTGGCGGTGCTGCTCTGGATCGTCCTGTCCGCCGGATTCGCCGTCTTCGCGTCCAACTTCGGCTCCTACAACCGGTTGTACGGCACCCTCGCCGGCGTCATCGCCTTCCTGGTGTGGCTCTGGCTGACCAACCTGGCGGTCCTCCTCGGGCTGGAGTTCGACGCCGAACTCGCCCGGGAGCAGGCGATCCGCTCCGGTACCCCGCCCGCCGAGGAGCCGTACGTGGAGCCCCGCGACACCCGTACCTGGCCGGACGAGGACGATCCGACCCGCCCGGGCGGGCCCTGACCGCAGGGCCCTGAACCACCGGGCCCTGACCGCCGGGTCCGCCGGGCGGGGTGGCGCCTACCGGGCCTCGAGGGCGGTGACGAGGCCGGGGAGCTGGCCGGTGGCGGTGATGAGGGCGAGGTGGTCGTGGTAGTCCCGACTGTGGACGATCAGGCCGTCACGGACCCGCAGGACCTGGATGTTGGGGGCGTCGAAGGTGTGCCCGGTGGTGCGGTGGCGTACGTGGTAGTCCCACTCGGCGACGACCACCTCGGGGTCGTCGGTCTCGCGGACGACCACGTTGCGGGCGGTGAGCCGGAGGGGCGAGTGCTCGGCGAGGCCCTCGAAGCGTTCGGCGAGGGCGGCCCGGCCTTCGAGGCGGCGCGGTCCGACCGGTTCGAAGAGGGGTTCCACGACGGTGTCCTCGGCGTAGAGGCCGGCCAGCCGGTCGTACCGGCCGGTGGTGATGCGGTCGAGCAGTTGGTGGAAGACCTCGCGCGGAGAAGGCGTTTCGGACATGATCAACCCCCGGGTACTAGTCTGTCGTTTGAATCGGACTGGTGACTCCGTTTTCGACGATACGGACTGGTGACTCCGTTTGTCCAGGGGGTGGCGACGCCTCGCACGGGCGACGGCGAGGCCTCGTACGGGAGAGGTGAGTGGGATGAGCGGCGCTCAGGCGCGCCCGCTGCGGGCGGACGCGGCGCGCAACCGGGCCAGGCTGCTGGACGTGGCCACGGAGGTCTTCACGACCCGCGGCGTCGGCACACCGGCCGAGGAGATCGCCCGCGCCGCCGGCGTCGGGGTCGGGACGCTCTTCCGGCACTTCCCGACGAAGGAGGCCCTGCTGGAGGCGGTCATGGTCCGCCGGCTCGACGGCATCGCGACCGCGCTCGCGGAGCTGACCGCCGACGCCGACCCCGCCGAGGGACTCTTCGACGCCTTCCGGCTGGTGGTCGAACGGTCGGCCGGCAAGGACGAGTTCACCCGCGCCCTCGCCGCCGCCGGCGTCGACGCCCACGCCTCCCTCCACGAGGCGAGCGCCGTCATCCGCACCCGCCTGGCCGACCTGCTCGCCGCGGCCCAGCAGGCCGGCGCGGTCCGCCCCGAACTGCGCATGGAGGACCTGATCGCCCTCCTGGTCGGCGCCACCACGGCCACCGAACACCTCGCGGCGGACCCGGCGGCCCGCCGGCGCGTCCTGGACGTCCTCCTCGACGGCCTGCGCCCGCGCTGACCGGGCGTCGTCCGCGCCCAGCGGCTCGGCGCCCGGTCGTCCGAGGTCCACGTCACCTGATCGGACGACCGCCGGGCGAGTCCATCGCGTGTGGCGCGCTCTCAGGGCAAGGATCGTGTGTGCGCGCCCCGGTTGGAGCGCCGCGCCGACTTCTTCCCCTCCCGAGGAGACGCCCCTCATGGCACCGATCCCCAACGGCCCCTACGGAATCGCCAAGCACGGCGAGCAGTACCTGACGCTCCAGGAGGAGAAGGCCCCCGCGGTCGTCCTGGAGCCGACCGGTCAGCCCGGTGAACAGGAGTGGCACGTCGAGGGCCTCTCCAACGGCTACGTCACCATCAAGAACCTGCGGCACGGGACGTACCTCAGCTTCGACGGCGTTCCCGAGATCAACAAGATGCTCCGTGGTTCCTCGCAGCCCACCGAGTGGCAGCTCCGGCAGTCCGCCGAGCCGTTCCTGTTCCACGTCGTCGTCCCCGGCGGCCCGATCGACGGCGTCGAACTGGTGGTGGACCTCAGTCTGCTCCGGATCTTCCCCCCGATGACGGCGCTGCGTCCGCTGGAGCCGCAGAACATCGACCAGGCCTGGCGCTTCGAGTTCCACGAGTAGGACTCGGCCGCCGGCTGCCGGCCGCCGCCGTCCCGCTTCCGTTCGTGGAAGGGGCGGCGGCGGCCCTTTGGAACGGCCCTGACGGCGGCCTTCGTGTGGTTTCCGGGATCAGGTCGAGGTCACCGGTGCCCAGGCGCTCGCCGTGGTCGGCGAAGACCTCCTGCGGGGTGCGGCTCATCGGGCGAGCTCCAGCAGTGCGGCGGTCGCGAAGGCGTGGTCCTGCTCGGGGGCGCCGCCGCCGATGCCGAGGGCGCCGATCAGACGGCCGTCGCGGTGCACGGGGACGCCGCCGGCGATGAACAGCAGCGGCCGGTCGAGCGCGGTGGGCAGGGAGTGGAACGGTCCGTCCGGCCGGACGAGGTCGACCAGGTCGGCGGTCGGCGCGTCGAGCTGGAGCGCCGTGTACGCCTTGCGGGTGCTCGTCTCGCCGGAGATCAGGACGGCCCGGTCGTCGCGGCGGAAGGCCAGTGGGTGCCCGCCGGCGTCCAGGACGGTGACGCTGACCGCGACCCCGGCCGCCTCGGCGGCGGCCCGGGCGGCGCCGACCAGGGTCTCGGCGTCGGCGGTGGTGAGCGGGGTGACGGTGGTGGTGCTCATGGTGGTGCTTCTCCAGGAGTGGGGGAGGGGGAGCTCAGTGGTGGACGAGTGCGCGGGCGGGAGCGGTGACGGGCTCGCGGACCGCGGTGCGGCGCTCCAGGGCGGCGGACCACAGGGCCAGGACGAGCGCCGCGGCGGCCAGGGCGGCGCCGACCCAGTTCGGGGCGGTGTAGCCGAGGCCCGCGGCGATGACCATGCCGCCGAGCCAGGCCGCCAGGGCGTTGCCGAGGTTGAACGCCCCGATGTTCACGGCCGAGGCCAGGGTGGGGGCGCCGTGCGCCTGGTCCAGCACCCGCTTCTGCAACGGCGGGACGGTGGCGAAGCCGAGCGCGCCCACCAGCAGGATGGTCACCGCGGCGAGGACCTTGTCATGCGCGGTGAGGCTGAACAGGGCGAGCACCACGGCCAGGCCGCCCAGGCCGGCGTACAGCATCGGCATCAGCCTGCGGTCGGCGAACCGGCCGCCGATCAGGTTGCCGAGGAACATGCCGACGCCGAACAGGACCAGCAGCCAGGTGACCGCGCCGTCCGAGTAGCCCGCCACCTGGGTCATCATCGGGGCGATGTAGGTGATCGCGGCGAAGACGCCGCCGAAGCCGAGCACGGTCATCGCCATCGCGAGCAGCACCTGCGGGTTGCGGAACGCGGTCAGTTCCCGGCGCAGGTGGGCGCCCTCCGGCCGCGGCAGGTCGGGGACGAGCCTGACGATGCCGAGCAGTCCGACCACGCCGAGCGCGGCGACCACGGCGAAGGTGGTGCGCCAGCCGACGGCCTGGCCGATGAAGGTGCCCAGCGGCACGCCGACGATGTTGGCGACGGTCAGCCCGGTGAACATGGTGGCGATGGCGCCGGCCTTGCGGTCCGGTGCGACCAGCTCGGCGGCGACCACCGAGCCGATGCCGAAGAAGGCGCCGTGGGCCAGTGAGGCGACGATCCGGCCCGCGAGCATCACGCCGAAGGTCGGCGCGGCCGCGGAGAGCAGATTGCCGGCGATGAACAGGCCCATCAGCAGCATCAGCATCGTCTTGCGGCTGATCCTGGTGCCGAGCACCGTCATCAGCGGCGCGCCGATGACGACGCCGATCGCGTAGCCGGTGACGAGCAGACCGGCGGTGGGGATGGAGACCCCGTAGTCACCGGCGATCTCGGGCAGCAGGCCCATGACCACGAACTCGGTGGTTCCGATCCCGAAAGCCCCGATGGCCAGGGCGAGGAGCGCGAGAGGCATGATGCGACCCTTCGAGCGATTGTTGGTGCGCCTTACGTGCTTCGACAATAGTTGCAGACGCGCGATAAGTGCAAGTGCGGGCAATCTGCCCCGACATTGATCTTGTGCCCGGGTGGCGCTTCGGTGCCCCGGCGGCGCCGAGGGCGGATGCTTGCGTAGGCGCTATATGAGCCTTGGCCGATAGTTCCGGCCAAGGCTTATCCTGGAGTCCTGTCGTCCCCGGAAGGAGACCCGCGCCCATGACCGCCACGGACCCCGCGCTGACCGCCCTCGCCAACGGGTGGGCCGCGCTCTCCCTCCTGCACGGCCGGATCGAGGCGCACGTCGAACGCGCCCTGCAGTCCCGGCACGACCTGAGCGTGCGCGAGTACTCGCTGCTCGACGTCCTCAGCCGCCAGCACGACGGCGTGGGCGGACACCTCCAGATGAAGCAGGTCGCCGACGCGGTGGTGCTCAGCCAGAGCGCCACCACCCGCCTGGTCACCCGCCTGGAGGACCGGGGCCTGCTCTCCCGCTACCTGTGCCCCACCGACCGTCGCGGCATCTACACCAACGTCTCCGAGGACGGCCTGAAGCTGCTCGAAGAGGCCCGCCCGACCAACGACTCCGCCCTCCGCGAGGCCCTCGACGAGGCCGCCAGGAACCCCGAGCTGGCCCCCCTGGTCACCGCCGTCGAGGCCATGAACCCCCCGGTGCCTGTCCGCCTGCCCTGAACCCGGCGCCCCCCGGCGCGGCCGGGGAGTTCCCGGGCTCGGAGCACCCGTTGGCGGAGGAGCCACTGGAGGGGCTGAGGCCGGTCTCCTCGCGGAACCTGCGGGTCAGGGTGCGCACGCCGGTCCGGGCGTGGGCGGCGAGGTCGTCGCGGGTGAGCGCCAGGTCCAGCCGCTCCAGTGCCCAGGCGCGGGGCGCACCGCTCTCGGTGGGCCTCGGGTAGGCCCGGCCCCTGAGTTCCCTCAGGGTGCGGGTACGCCGGAAGGACCAGGGCGCGGGGGGACGTACGGATCATGACCGGGGCCTGCTGATCCTCCGTCGAGGCGACGACGGCCCGGACGGAGGCGTGATGTCGTGGGACGCGTCGGGGAACCCCGGCGCGCACCCCGCGCACCACCACAGGAGACGCCTCGTGAACCAGCCCCTCCCGCCCCTCCCGTGCCGTTCGGGCTCCCTGCGCGGGAGGACGGTGGCCGCCGCCGTCGCCGTCTCCGCCGGGGCGCTCGCCGCCGGTCTGCTCGCCCCGCCCTCCGTCGCCGCGGCGGGCCCGGCCCCGGTCGCTCCGGCCGCCCCTGCCGCTCCGGCCGCTCCCGCCGGGTCGCAGGCCGTCCGGCAGAGCCTGAACGCGCTGGTGAGCGAGGACGGCGCACCCGGCGCGCTGGCCGCCGTCAGCGACCGGCACGGCCGCACCCGCACGTACACGGCGGGCGTCGGCGACCTGGCGACCGGCGCGCCGGTGCCCAGGGACGGCCAGGTGCGGATCGGCAGCAACACCAAGACCTTCACCGCCGTGGTCGTGCTCCAACTGGTCGGCGAGGGGAGGATCGACCTGGACACCCCGGTCGGACACCACCTGCCCGGTCTCCTCCGGGGGGAAGGGATCGACGGTGACCGCATCACCGTCCGTCAGCTCCTGCAGCACACCAGCGGACTGCCCAACTACACCCTGTACCTCGGCGACGACGTCCGCCGGTACGAGCCCCGGGAGCTCCTCGACATCGCCCTGCGGCACAAGGCGGACTTCCCGCCCGGGACGGACTGGGCGTACAGCAACACCAACTACGTGGTGGCCGGCCTGATCGTCCAGCAGGTCACCGGCCACTCCCTCGCCGAGGAGATCGAGCGGCGCATCGTGCGACCGATCGGGCTGCGCCACACCTACTTCCCCGCCCCCGGTGACGCCGGGATCCGGGAGGCCCACCCCAAGGGCTACTACCGGGAGTCGGCGGGCACGCCCCCGCGCGACGTCACGGAGACGGACCCGTCCTGGGCCTGGGCGGCAGGCCAGATGATCTCCACCACCTCGGACCTCAACCGGTTCTTCACCGCCCTCCTGGACGGCCGGCTCCTCGCGCCGGACCAGCTCGCCCAGATGCGCACCACCGTCCCCGCCGGACGCCCCTTCACCCCCGGCACCGGCTACGGGCTGGGCCTCACCAGCACACCCCTGTCGTGCGGCGGCCTCCTCTGGGGCCACGGCGGCAGCATCCCCGGGTACGAGACCCGGGGCGGCGCCACCGACGACGGCCGCGCCGCCACCGTCACGGTCACCGTCCAGCCGTCCGGCGAGGCCGCCACCCGTCACCTGGAGGCCGCCGTGGACACGGCCCTCTGCCCCTGAGGGGCCCGGCGGCGTCCGAGGGTCGGCCCCGGTGGCTCCGGAGGGGACCCGCTACACCGTCAGACCCCGTAGGCTGGGCGCATGGCGGCTCCGAACGGGACCTTTCGGGTCGACGTGCTGCAAGGCCTCCTGACCGGCCTGTCCGCCTCACCGGTCACGGTCGAGCGCATCGAGCACATCGAGCCGTGGGCCGTGACCCGGGTTCGGCTGCGCGGCGGCTCCGCGCTCCCGCGATCCGTCGTCGTCAAGCGGGTGCCGGACGGGCGCCGCGGCGCGCGGACCGCCCCGTGGCGGTTGCGGACCGAACTGGCCGCGCTCCGCTTCCTCGACGAGGACCTCGGCCTCGGCCTCACCCCTCGTGTCCTCGCCGCCGCCGACACCACGGCCCGGCTGCTCGTCCTGGAGGACCTCGCGCCCCGCGTCCCCCTGGACCAGTTGCTCAGACGTGACGGTGCGGCAGCGCACGGCGACCGGCTGGCCGCCTTCGCCCGCGCTCGGGGCGCGCTGGGCGCGGCCACCGCAGGCCGGGCCGACGCCTACTACACCCGCCGCGCCGCCCTGGGACCGGTCGATCCCGCGGGGGACCTCGCCGGACGGTTCGCCCCCCTCCGCGAGGAGGCGATCCGGCGGGCCCCGGCACTCGGAGCGGCCCCGATCACCGGCCGGGTGGCCCGCGAACTCGCCTCGGCCATGGCGGAGTTGGCCGCACCCGGCCCCTTTCTCGCCCTCAGCAACGGGGACGCGGAGGCCAACAACACCCTGCTCCGCCCCGGCGGACCGCCCGACGTCCGCCTCATCGACTTCGAATTCGCCGGCTACACCCACGCGCTGACCGACGCCGTCTGCCTGTACGTACCCGGCCCCGGCTGGCTCACGGTCGGCGACCCGACCACCTCCGGCCTCGCCGACCAGTACCGCCGTGCCCTGGCCCGCGGCATCCCGCAGGCCGAGGATGACCGCCGCTACGGTCGCGGCCTCGCCGCCGCCTGCGTGTCCTGGGCACTGATCCGCCTCCAGCGGTGCACCCTGCTCGACACCCGCCCACCGGGCGACCCCAGCCGCCCCCAGCTCATCGCCACCCTGGAAGCCGCCGCACACACCGCCCGGACCCACCGGGCCCTGCCCCACCTCACCACCTGGCTCCACCGCACCGCCGCCGCACTGCGCCGCCGCTGGCCCGACGCGGACCAGGACTTCACCGACCCGGCCCGCTTCCCGCCCTACCGGGCACGCTAGGCCTTGTCTGACAAGCCCTGGCCCGGCGGCGGCCGGGTGGATGAGCGGGCCCCGCACACCCGTTCCCGAGCTCGCGTCGGATCTCCGACGGGATTGGTCATAGTGTCGGATTGACGGCCGCGAGCTTCGATGGTCCGCCGGACGGCGCGCGCGGCGAGTGGGTAGCGTCCGTGGTCCCATCGGTCGGCGGAAGGCAGTCATGTACCGGGAACCGCGAATCGATCTCGACGCCCATGTGGGGGCCGTGCTCACCGGCCTGACCGGGGCGCAGAAGGACTACCTGCGGGGGCCGTCGAACCAGACGCCCACGGACGCGCAGGCCCTCGACGAACTGGAACAGCTGCGCGGCGTCCTCCAGCGGGCGCTGATCGAGCTCGACCTCGACCGGCCGCTGAACGAGGAATCCGCCTCCCAACTGGCCTGGCACGTCAGGGCGGTAACCGGAGAGATCCGGCAGGTCACGGAGGGCCACGGGCGACTGCCGGGCATCCAGGCGCGGCGCGCGCTGTTCGGGTGGGCGCAGGGCGAGGGCAGCACGGCCTGGGCGGCGGTGGCTGACCTGCGCAGGCGGCTGGTCGCCCTGCTCCAGGCGCGGGACGCGGCCGACGCGGCCGCCCAGCAGTCCCAGCCGCCCCGCCAGCGGCAGGCGCCCGCGCCGCTCCCGCCCCGCGGCAACCACGAGATCCTCCTCGACGAACTGTCCAAGGTCCTCGGTCACCCCGGGCCCAAGGGCGACGCCCCGGCGGTCAAGGCGATCCTGGTGCTGGGCGGCCAGGCCTACCGCGGCCAGAACGACGGCACCGGGCTGCTCCAGGTGACGTACGACGTGGTGGTCAACCGGGTGGACCGGCTGGAGTCCTGGACCGTGGACGGCTGCGCCGAGGTGCGCGCGCTCGACCGGTTCGTCCACGCGCAGGGCCTCGCCTCCGAGGACCTGGTCGTCGACGCCTTCCGGAAGTCCCCGGTGGCCTTCCCCGACGGCTGGATCGCCGCCATGGACGCCCGGGGCCGCGACGGACGGGTGTGGGTGAAGCGCACGCCCTGCGCCAACTGCCAGCAATGGCTGCGCGCCCTGGGCATCCAGGCCGACACCCAGGGCAGCCACATGTGAGGCAGCACGCCCGCGCGTGCGCGGCCGCTACCGGCCGAGGACGCGCGGGCCGACGACACCGAGCGCTCCGTCCGACCGTGCGGGAGCGGCGACCGTCCGACCGGTCGCCGCCCCCGCTCCTGCGCGCTCGCCCCGTTATTCGAAGGCGAGCACGGAAGGCCGGTCGTAAGCTGCTGGGCGACCGCAGGACTGCCGGAGGGGGCGGGCGTGGAGGGCGAGTTCGCCGAATTGATCTGCGACTATCTGCCGCACAGGGTCGTCGTCACGGACACCGGTCCGCAGCGGATCGAGGTCGTGAAGGTCCTGCGTAGCCGGCTCGGGCTCGGCCTGTGGGATGCCAGGTGCCTCATCGGCCACCTGCCGGTGATCATCCTCGACGACGTCCCGGAGTACGTCGCCGCCGCCCTCGTGGCCGCCCTGCGCGACGCCGGTGCCGAGGCCCACGCCGAGCCGGCCCCGTAGCGACCGCCGGCGTTGGGGAGCCTACGGGTCCCGGCGGGTGGGCATCCGGCGCGGTCATCGGCAAGGTCCTTGCGCCGCGCCCCGTCGGTGGGATCGGAGTCATTCCCGTCCTGAAGGAATCGACCCGGCAGACGTCCTGCGTGAGATCCAGACCGGGAGATTCACCGTGGAGAACTTCCGGAAGCTCATCGCCCAGCCGAAGAACCGGGAGGATGCAGTCGTCGAGGCGACTTCCTCTTCCGGGCCACGGGCCGCTCAGTCGGAGACCTGGACCGGCACGCGGGCGAAGCCCTCCGTCCAGTGGTCGTGGTCGAGGTCGTACTCTCCGATCAGGAAGCAGTCGGGCTCGTCGGCGAAGCCCGGTAGGAGACGCGCGCGCCGCATCCGGTCCTCGGCCGCGGCCTCGGAGGAGTAGATGCCGAGCAGTTTGACGTCGTCGCCGTCCTGCTCGTCGACGAACACCTCCCCGTCCTCGAGGTGGACCGTCTCGCCGTCGGGGCCGGCTTCGTTCTGGTGGCCGATGTGCCAGAGGGGATAGACCTTCACCGGCGCAGGCTACCCCGGGCCCCGCACGGGGCGTGCCGGTCTCCACCCCTGACCGCCCCGCCGCCATGCCGCCGCCTCACCGGTCCGGCGAACGCCGGCGGTTCCTACGGCGCCGGGAGCGTGCTCGCCAGGAGCACGTGGGCGCCCGTGCCGGTGAGGATGCTCAGCAGCGCGTTGCGGCGCCACAGGTGGAGGCCGGCGGTGACGGCCAGGGCGACCAGTGGGGCCAGCGCCTGAGGGTGGGTGGGGGACAGGTCCCGCAGGCAGTAGGCGAGGAGGATCACCATCACGCCGGCGGGCATCCGGGTGCTGAGGTACCGGAGCGTCCTGCTGGCGCGCAGCGGTGTCAGCGCGGCGAAGGGCAGGGCGCGCAGGGCCCAGGTGACGGCGGCGGCGATGAGGACGGCGACGACCAGGTGGCGGGTGTCAGGCACGGCCCGGCCTCCTGGCGGTGGTGAAGCGGCGGGCCAGCAGCGCGGCCGTGAACAGGGCGAAGGCGGCCGGCAGCATCTGGCCCGGGAGGAGCAGCCGGGCGGCCAGCGCGCTGAGCAGGGCGATCGCGGGGGTGGCCGGGTCGCGGCCGAGTTCGCGGACGGCGTCGATGGCGAGAACGGTGAACAGCGCCGTCAGCGCGAAATCCAGGCCGTGGACGCTGTCGGGGATGAGGGAGCCGAGGGCGGCCCCGGCGACCGCGCTGCCGGCCCAGTACAGGTGCAGGATGAACTGCAGCCACAGGATCCGGCGGCCCGACCACGAGCGGGCCCGCTCCCCGGTGGTCAGCGCGTACGCCTCGTCGCACATGGCGAAGGTGCTGTACAGCTTCCCGGCGCGGCCGCGTACCCGCTCCAGCGGGAAGGACAGTGCGTAGAACACGTGCCGGACGTTCACCAGCAGCGCGGACACGGCGATCGCCGCCGGCGGGGCGACGGCCGTGACCAGGCCGATGAGCAGGAACTCGAAGGATCCGCCGAAGGCGAGCGCCGCGGACAGTCCGGCCCACCACCAGGGCAGGCCGGACTGCGTCACCAGCGCCCCGAAGGCGAGCCCGAGCGGGACGAACCCCAGGCCCACGGAGGCGGAGTCCTTCAGTGCCGCCCGCGCCTCGGACGGCCGCCGGGAGGCGGGGGCGGACGCGTCGGCGAGGGCGGACGCCGCGGCCGGGGCGAACGCCGGAGCAGGGGCGGGCTCGGCTTCAAGGGCGCGTGTGGGTGGGGGTGCGGCCGCGGCCCGCGGCCGGCCACCGGCAACGGCAGGAGGTGTTCCCATGCGGACATTTTAGAAGAATCAGCACCTTATATGGTTGCCGATGATGGCGCTACGATCACCCCGTGAGCAATGAAATCAGCTTTGATGCCATCGATCGTGAAATTCTGTTCCACCTGAGCCAGGACGGGCGGCTGACCAATGTCGAGCTGGCCAAACGGGTCGGCCTGACCCCGCCGCCCTGCCTGCGCCGGGTCAAGCGGCTGGAGGAGGCGGGCGTCATCGCCGGCTACCGGGCCGTCATCGACCCCGAGGCCCTGGGGCACGGGCTGGAGGTCCTCGTCGACGTGGAGATCTACGCCCAGGACCGCAAGACCCACGAGGAGTTCGAGGCCATCGTCGCCTCGTACGAGGAGGTCGTCGAGTTCCGCCGCATGTACGGGCGCCCCGACTACTTCATCCGCGTCGCGGTCGCCGACCACGCCGCCTACGAGGCATTCCTCACCGGCAAGCTCAGCGGCCTGCCCGCCGTGCTCCGCCTGGAATCCCACCTGACCATGAAGGAGATCAAGCCCAAGCGGTAGCGACGGCACCTGCTGACACGGGCACCGGCACCCGGCCGTCCGGCCCCGTCGGCCCGTGGCCGCAGAGGGGGTCCGGCGACCGGGCCGTCACGGCAGGTCCCAGGCGGAGGTGTTCGCGTACCCCGACGCCGGCGGGACGGTGAAGGTGTTGAGCGGCCGCGCGAACCAGGAGGGGTCGACGGTGGCGCCGATGACCCGTTCCATCAGCCCGAAGATCCTCACTCCCCAGATCTCCGTCGGATCGTCCACGTCGATCAGCCCACGGCACCATTCGGCGTCCCAGCGGGGGTCCCCGGGCCGCAGCGGTTCGATCGGTCCGTAGTGCTCCTCGTAGACCACGAGATCGCCGTCCACGGCGTAGTGAACGGTGTCGCCCCCGTTGACGTCGATCTGCACACCGAAGCACCGACCACCGTGCGACAGCTCCCGGACGACCCCGGGGACCGCCATCGTGCAACCGCGGCCCTCCACCAGGAACACCAGGTCACCGACCGTGCCGACCCCGATCAGGTCCTCCTCCCGGCCCGGCTGGTCCCGCTCGTCCAGGGACTGCCGTACGGTCAGGGGCCTCCCGCTCCCCGGGGCGGCGCGCAGCCGACGGACCACCTCGTCCCGGCCCACCCCGGAGACCACCGTGACGATCGGCCAGATGTAGTCCTCCTCCAACCCGTTGATCCACGCGAAGCGCCCCGCGGCGTCCTCGGCATCCGTCAACCCACGCATGTCAGCCCTTTCGGCAGCGGCCCGCGAAGGCCGGTCGTCACGTCAGTCGAGCCAGACCAGCACGGCGTCACCGGCGATCGCGGCGGCGCCGAGGAAGGACGTCAGCGCACCGAAGTGGCCGCGTGCCATTCGAGCGTCGACGAATCGTCCCAGCCCCGGGGGTAGACCCGGAATCGTGGACGGCCCGGTTCAGCTCGATGGGTGTCAGACGCAGGTACTCCCTGATCATGCTCATGCGCCGCAGGCTACGCGTAGGCTCCGACAACGCCCGCCGCGGTCCCACGGGGGCCGGCTGTCGTAGGCGGCTGGCAGAGTGCCCGTCCATGGACATGGACGAGTTCTGGCACCTCGTCGAGACGGCGCGCACCCGGGCCGGGGCGGACGACGGCTTCGACGGGGCCTTGGTCGACCTGCTGGCCGCCCGCCCGAAGACGGAGATCCTGGAGTACCAGGAACGCTTCGACGAACTCCACGACGCCCTCTACCGCTGGGACGTCTGGGCCGCCGCCTACCTCATCGGCGGGGGCTGCTCGGACGACGGCTTCATGGACTTCCGCGCAGGAGTGATCGCCCAGGGCCGTGCCTGGTACGAACGTGTCGCCGCCGACCCCGACCAACTCGCCGACCACCCCCTGGTCGTCGAGGCGGCGGCCGACGAGGACTACGAGGTGCTGTTCCACGAGGACGTCAACTACTCGGCCGCCAGCGCGTTCGCGCGAGTGGCCGGGCCCGATGAGGACTTCTACGACGCCTGGCGCGACCACCGGCCCGCCCGGGTCCGCGAGCGCGCCGAGGCGGACATGGGCGAGGACTTCGACTTCGACGACAGCGACCAGATGCACCGCCGCCTACCGCGCCTCGCCGCCCTCCACCTCCCGCCCCACCCCGGCTGACCCCGGCTGACCCGGCCTCCGGTACACGGGTACTGGCGGGGCAGTGCACGGTGGGCCCGTACCAGGCTTCGCACGGGCAGGGCTCGACCGGCGTGCCGTCCTCGGGCACGGTGCGTAGGCGTCCCCGGTGGCCGGTGCTCACCGGGCCCACGGGCCCCACCACTTGGGTGGTGGCGGGTCGGCCGCCGCCGAAGTCGGTTGGTCCGGATGCAGACCGAGCCGGAGCAGGGCGTCCGCGTGAAGGCGGACGGCGAGCGTGCAGCGCCGACGTCCGTCCGTGTCGGCACCGCGCATCAGGTCGATCCGCAGCTCGTCCTGGGCGAACGGGAACCAGTCGATACCTCGATCCCGCAGTCAAACCGCGATGAGTCGGCCGGGCTCGGGGCAGCCGGCAACGTTCTCGTAGCAGAAGAGGGTCACCCACTCGACGTCGTCCATGGTCGCCATCATGCCGAAGTGGAGAACGGACGGCTTCCCGTTTTTCACACGACGCCGGCCGAGTCGCCTCGCCCTGCGACGCGGTGTTCGGCCACGGCGACGAGTGCCACCCTGGGGACCTCGGCGATGTGGCCCCCGGTGGTGGCCGGGCGGATGTGGGGGCGGGCGGGTGCGGTGAGGGGCGCGCAGAGTCCCGCGAGGTGGTCGGTGTGGTCGAAGGAGGCGGCCAGGAGCTCCCAGGCGGCCTCGGTGCCGAGTTCGGCGAAGTGGTCGGTCAGCGCGAACGTCGCGGCGAAGTGGGCCACCATCGCGGCCTTCGCCGCGTCGGGGGAGGGCGCGAGGACGGTGATCGGGTCGTAGACGTCGAGCAGTCGCACCGCGACCGGGAACGGTGCGAACAGGTCGAGCAGTCCGGTGCGGGTGACGTGCGGATGGTCGTGGCCGATGGCGGCGTGCGGGTGGACGACGGTCCGGAAGAAGACGGCCATCGGGCTGTGCGGCTCGAAGTCGTGCAGGACGACCCGGCCGCCGGGTCGCAGCACCCGGACGGCTTCGGAGACCGCTCCCGGTAGGGCGGCGGGCGCGATGTGGTGGGTGCCGTAGGCCAGCAGCACCGAGTCCACCGTCCGGTCGGCCAGCAGCAGCCGGTCGGCCGCCTGGCGTACGGCGGGCAGCCCGTGGTCTAGGGCGGCGGCCACCATGGGGCCGGAGATGTCACCGGTGAGCAGGGCCAGTCCGTTCGGCACCTGGCCGGGACGGACCGCGGCGGCGCGGGCCAGCAGCCCGTCGCCGCCGAGGACGTCCAGCACCAGCGGCTCCCCTTCGCGGGCGGCGTTCGTGGTCGCCAGGCGCAGCAGCTGCCGGGCTCCGGTCCAGCGGACCAGCGGGTCACGGTGGGCGTGTCGGTAGGAGTCGCCGTGGCCGGTGGCGTCGGAGTCGAACTCGTTGGACGCCGAGTGGAGTCGGCTCATGGTGGCGTCGCAGCCGAACCGTCCGGTGTCCAGCAGCCGGTGCCACCGTGGGTGGCGGGCGGCCAGGTGCCCGAGGTACTGCTCGACGGTCATGGCGGGCAGGTAGGACGGTGCGGGCACGGGCGACTCCTTCGTCGGACTCGGCGCAACCCTCCATGATTGCCCACCGTGGTGCGTCGGACACGTCGAGTTCGGCCGCGACCTGCGCGCCGCATGCCGCGATCTGCGCGCCGCACCACTGCTCACCGCATGCCGCCCGCTCCCGGCGTCCCGGAGAACGTCCGCCCTGTGGCGACCACTCGGACGGCCTGGCGTCAGGGGCGGGTCCCGCGAGATGATCACCGCATGACGGATGTGATCTTCTTCGATCTGGACGGCACCCTGGTCGACCATCGGAGCGCGGTCTTCGAGACGGTCGGACGGATCGTCCGGGACGCGCCGAACGCGACGGCTCCGCAGGAGGAGCTGGTGGCGCTCTGGTGGGCGCTGGAGGCGCGCCACATGCGGGAGTACCTGGCCGGTGAATGCTCCTTCGCCGAGCACCACCGGCGCAGGGCCCGCTCCTTCCTGCCGATGCTCGGTGAGGCGGTGCCCGGGAGTCCCGGTCTTCTGGACGCCTGGATCGCCGAGCGCTACCTCGCCCCGTTCGAGGAGTCGTGGCGGTGCTATCCCGACGTCCGGCCGTGCCTGGAAGCCCTGTTGCGGCTTCCCCGAGCGCCGCGTCTGGCCGTTCTCACCAACGGGGACCCCGGGCAGCAGCGCGCCAAGCTCGCCCGCTTCGGCCTCCTCGACCACTTCGAGGCCGTCCTGACCCCGACCGAGCTCGGTGCGGCCAAACCCGTCGCCTACGCCGCCGCCTGCCGGTGGATGCGGACGGACCCGGCGCGGGCGGTCAACGTGGGCGACATGCTGGAGAGCGATGTGAACGCGGCCGCCCGCGCCGGGCTCACCGGCATCTGGCTGGACCGCGGCATCGACTTCGTCACCGGTGGACCGTCGCCGACGGCCGACGGGGCGGTGCCCCGCATCGAACGGCTCACCGACCTCCCCGGCCACCTGCCGCGCGGCGAGGGCTGACCGGCTGGTCGGCATGTGCGCGCCGACGGACCGCCACCGACGCGCCGACCCGCTCGTGGACGGGCGGGCGCCCGAGGCGCGCCTCCGCCCGGCCGCCGGTCACGGCCGGACCGCCGACGCGGTGGCGGTCATCCGACCGGCAGAGCCAGGGCGGTGAAGTGGATCCGGTACGGGTGGCGGTACTCCGCCTCGCCGCCGACGATCAGGCCGGTGGGCGTGTCGAGGCCGGCCGCGCGGGCCGTCCGCACGATCAGGGCGGCGACCTCGCTGGCGTCGACCTGCCCGGGGCCGCCGGCGTCGACCCGCCACGGGGCCTCGCCGTCGAAGGCCGGGGGCAGGTGCCCCGGCGGCAACGACTCCCGCGGACTCCAGCCGAGGGCTGCGGCGTTCGCCCCGGCGGCCGATTCGTCGGCGAGGTACTCGGTGTAGGACACGTACAGGTGGTCCACGCATGCGATGTCGAACAGCAGCGGGGCGCCGCGCCCGGGCAGCCGCCCGTACAGGGGCATGCTGTGCGTCAGGCCGGTCGCCAGCGAGACTGCGGGGAGGGTGCGCAGGAACGCGCCGATCGTGTTCTCCAGATCGTCCCAGGTCCCGGGCGACTCCCACCGGGGGTGCTCCAGCGGCTGCCCGCCTTCGAGCGTCGCCACGTAGCCGCGCCCGGCCTGCGCGTACCAGGACTCCCACACCCGGCTCGGCTGCAGCACCAGCTCCGGCCCGGCCTCCCCCGCGCGCAGTTCGAGCGTCACCGCCCCCCGTCGCCAGCGCAGGAACGCCTTGCCCCACGAGGGGTCCAGCCGCAGCCCGGCCGGCCCCCTCAGCCCGTGCGACCCGGCGTACGTCGCCTCGCCGAGCACCCGTCGGACGGTGTCCGCGATCCGCCGGAACGCCTCGGCCTGCGCCCGGTCCCCGTTCCGTGCCTGGTCCCCGTCCTGCGCCCGCTCCCCGGCATCCGGGTGGCTCACCGGGACCACCAGCTCCAGGTACTCCTGGCCGGGAGCCCACGTACGTGCCGTCGCCCCGACCGGCACCGCGACGGCGTCCCCGCCCGCGAGCCCCGTCGTCACCCGGGCCCGCCCGTCCGGCTCCTCCGCCTCCCACGTCCAGCCGAGCCGTCCGACCAGGTCGCGCAGCTCCTGCCCGCTCCAGCCCGGCTCGACCGGCTCGGCGGTCAGACGGCGCACGACGTCGGTGAGGTCCTGATCACTCATCATGATCTCTTCCTACCAGCCGCGGCCGGCCCGCCGGACCCCGGCCACCCGCCGACGGCCACGGGCAGAGGTTGCAGAGGTGCGGGGCAGGGGTGCGGGGGGCGTCAGGAGGCGGCGCGGTGGGGGCGGTCCGCGTGCCGGAGGGCGTCCTGGAGCTGGTCGCGGGTCATGGTGGAGCGATGGGGGATGTCGAGGTCGCTGGCGCGCTTGTAGAGCTCGGCCTTGGTCAGTTCGTCGAGCGGCTGCCCGCCGGCGGCACCGCCCGTCCGCTTCCCACCGCGCGCCTTCCCGGCGGTGGCGGTCTTCCCGGCGGTGGCGGCCTTGGTGGAGGTGCTCTTCCTGCCCCCGCTCCGCTTGGGGGTGCGGGTGGCCGCGGGCACCTTCCGGCCCGGGGCCTTCCGCGTCCCCCCGGTGCCCGTCTTCCCGCCGGCGCCTTCGAGGCTGCGGCGCAGGGCGTCCATCAGGTCGATGACATTGGTGGCCTCGGGTTCCGGGCCGGGGGAGACGGCGACCTCGCGGCCAGCGATCTTGCTCTCGACCAGTTCCCTGACCTGGTCCTCGTACGTGTCGTGCCACTCCTCGGGCTTCCACTCGACGGCGAGCGCGTCGATGAGCTGCCGGGCGGTCCTGAGCTCCTGCGGGGAGAGCCTCACCTCGCCGGGGAGGTTGTCGACCTCCAGGCCCGGGTCGCGGACCTCGTCGGCGAAGTGCATGGTGTGCAGTTCGAGGATGCCGTTCTCGGAGCGGACCGCGGTCAGGTACTCCTTGCCGCGCATCGCGAACATGGCCAGGCCGGCCTTGCCCGCCTCCCCCAGGGACTCGACCAGCAGGGAGTAGACCTTCTGGTACTCCTCGCCGCGCGGGCCGAGGTAGTACGTGCGGTCGAAGAAGATCGGATCGACCTCGGCCAGGTCCACGAAGCCGGCGATGTCGATGGTGCGCGAGCGGCCGGGGGACACCTGCTCCAGCTCCTCCGGCTCCACGATCACGTACTCGCCCTCGGCGACCTCGTACCCCTTCACGATGTCCGAGAACTCGACCTCCTTGCCGGTGCGCTCGTTGACCCGCTTGTTGCGGACCCGGTCGGAGGTGCCGCGCTGGAGCTGGTGGAAGCGCACGTCGTGGGACCGCGTCGCCGTGTACAGGGCGACGGGCACGCTGACCAGGCCGAAGGTGAGCACCCCGGTCCACATCGGTCGGGCCACGGCGGCCTCCCATCCCAGTGCGACGGGTACACCCCCAGCATCCCCAGCCGGCGTCGGGTTCGCACGCGCGACCGGGCCGGCGGTCGCCGCCGGCCTGCTGGGTTTCGCCCGGGAGGGGCGGCGGCGACGCCCTACCGGGGAGCCCGTACCGCGGGCGCCGGCCTGAACCCGGCGAGCGGGCCGCGGTCAGTCCGGCCCCGCGCCGTCACCGTCGCCCGCCGCCTCCCGCATCCTCCCGGCCGCCGCCTCGGCGGCCTCCCGCGCCTCCCGTGCCCGGTCCCCGGCCGCATGGGCCCCCTCCCGTGCGGTCCGCACCCGCTCCTCGGCCCGGGCGAGGCTCCGCCGCGTACGATCCGCCCGCCGCTGCGCCTCGGTGAGCGCGCGGTCGGCCTGCTTGGCCTCCTCCCGGGCCCGCCGCCGGTCGGATTCGGCGTCGGCGAGCGCCCGCTCGGCGGCCTCGCGGCTCTCGGCGGCCTCCCGTACGGCGGCCTCCGTCTCCGCCACCGCCTCCCGGGCCCGCTCCAGCGCACGTCCCCGCGCCAGCTCCCGGGCCCGTTCCAGCGCCCGTTCCCGCGCCAGCTCCCGGGCGCGCTCCCGCTCGTGTCGATACCGGTGCTCGGCCGTGGCCTCGGCGGCGGTCGGGTCCGTGGCCGCAGCCGTGCGGGCCGGGCCGGGGCGTGTCCCGGCCACGACGTCCTCACCCTGATCCCCTTCCGGCCCGCCGGGCCCGGCGTCCGGCCACAGCACCGGCTCCAGCGGCGCCGTCAACCGGCCCGCGGCCAGGGCGGTGGCGGCCTCCGGATCCGACAGCGCGGCGCCGAGCGTACGCTCCAGCCCCTCCACCGCGTCCACCGCCAGCGGGTGACCGGCCTCCGCCGCGGCCCGCTGCGCCTGCTCCGCCAGCGCCCGCACCAACTGCCGGCGCTGCTCGACCAGCGGGCGCAACCGCTCCCCGGCGAGTTGCCGTTGGGCGTCCCGCAGCGACTCTCCGAGGTCGAGCAGTCGGGCGACGAGATCCGGGTGCCGGTGGGCGAGGAGGTTGGCGGCCCACGCGGCCTGGGCCGGCCGGTGCAACGCCCGGACCTGTTCGGCGAGCCGCGGGTCGGTCTTCCGGAGCCGGCCGGCGTGCCGGTTGCGCGCGGCCGTGAACTCGCCGGGGAGGAGGGCGTAGAGCTCGTCGGCGATCCGGTCGAAGGTGTCCGGTCCGTCCGCCCCGTCCTCGTGGGGCGGTGTCCGGCCGCTCATGTCGTCCGGAGTGCCGCCTCGCAGTCGCGGCACCGCAGGTCCGCCAGCGGCGGCGGGTACCAGGGCTCATCGCGACGCACGGGCCGGTAGGGGGACTGCTCCAGCGGTCCGGTCCCCAGGCCGCACAGCGTGTGCGGCAACGGCTCCTCCGGCATTCCGGGGCCACTCCCGGCGGCGTGCACCGCGAGTACCACCGGCTCGACGCCCTCCGCCCCGATGGCCTCGTCCTGCCCGAGCTCGAACAGCACGATGATCGATCCCATACCTCGAGCATCGGCTGCCCGGCCGCCCTTCACACGCCGGACTGGGCCTTCCGTGGCCGCCGTGGTTCCCTCCGGGTGTGTTCTCGATCTCGACGCGCCGCGTCGACGAGAACGCGAGTCACCTCTGGCGGCTGGACGGGCCCGACAGTGACGCTCGGCCCGTCTGCGTCTACGAGTCGCGGACATCGACCGTCCACCCCTCCGGGTGCGTCGAGTTCCTTGCCAGGGTGTGCCAGGGGTCGTTGCTGGACGGCGCGGCACCGGTGCTGGGTGCCGGACCGCACGAGTTCGTGCACCGGCGGGAGGCGAAGCGGGCGGAGGGCATGGGATTCATCGACGGGTGAGGGGCGTCGCGCTTCCGCCTGCCCTGTGTCACATGCCCTCCGGAGGCTTGGTGGCCCAGTGGTGGCCCACCCGGCGAGGTGCCGAAGTGGGGGAGAGACCCCGACCCGGCTCACCGACCGGCGGCCGGCTCGCCTCGGCCGCCATCGGTTCCACCCTCCGAGGTAGTCACTTTCCTCTAGGTAACTACCGTATCCGCCTTGCTAGCGTCGCCGTCATCGCGAGAAACCACTGGGAAAGACAGGGGAGTTGAGCATGATTGTGGTGACGGGTGCCACCGGAAACGTCGGGCGGTCGGTGGTGCGGGCCCTGGCGGAGGCCGGGCAGCGGGTGACGGCGGTGTCGAGGGGGGTGGCCCCGGTGGACCTGCCGAGGGGAACCCGGCACGTGCGGGCCGACCTGACCGCGCCCGAGACCCTGCGGCCCGCCCTGGACGGCGCCGAAGCCGTGTTCCTGCACGACGGCGGCGCGGGCGGCCACGGGCTCGACCCGCGGGCCGTCCTGGACGTGACGAGGGCCGCCGGGGTCCGGCGCGTGGTGCTGCTCTCCTCCCAGGGCGTGGTGACCAGGCCCGAGTCGCCCTCACACGGGGGCGTCATGCGGGCGATCGAGGATGCGGTGCGGGAGTCGGGTCCGGCCTGGACGATCCTGCGGCCCGGGGGCTTCGCGTCCAACGCCTACGCCTGGGCGGAATCGGTGCGCGCCGAGCGGACCGTCGCCGCGCCGTTCGGTGATGTCGGGATCCCGGTGATCGATCCGGCGGACATCGCGGAGGTCGCGGCCGTGGCCCTGCTCAAGGACGAACACGCGGGCCATGTATACGAGTTGAACGGGCCGGCGGTCGTCACACCCCGGCAGCAGGCCGAGGCGATCGGCGCGGCCCTCGGTGAGTCGGTGCGGTTCGTGGAGCTGACCCAGGAGCAGGCGCACGCGCGGATGGCCGCCTTCCTGCCGGAGCCGGTCGTGGAGACCACGCTGGCCGTCCTCGGCGAGCCCAACGCTGCCGAGCTACGGCTCAGCCCCGACGTGCACCAGGTACTCGGCCGCGCACCCCGTCCCTTCGCCGAGTGGGCCCGCCGTAACGTCGAGGCCTTCCGCTAGGAGGCGACGAGTCCGGCCTCCCGGCGGCCCCGGCCTCGGGGCGGCCGGGAGGGGCGGCCGGGAGGGGCGGCCCGCTGATAGCCGTGCCGGGTTCCGCGCCGGACGGATCCGGATGTGGGCCCGGCCGCTCAGTGGGTGTCGGCGTACCATCGCTCGCGGTGGGGCGTTGACGTCGCGAAGGACGTCAACGGCGCGACCATCCCCGACTGTGGGCGGGACGAAGCCGGGGATCGGGTCCCGCGCGCGAGCAGCGCGCGGGACCCGATCCCCGGTGGCTGCCCTGAGTCCGGCCCCACTCCGGACGGCTCCAGGGGCTCCCTTGCTGTGGGCGGTGGCTGCTCCCCCGACCGAACCGGGCTGCGTCAGCAGGCGCCGTCGTCCTGCCAGATGTTCCAGGCGGTGCCCGAACCGGGGGTGACGCCCGTGCTCCAGTACAGCGCGGAGTAGGTGTGGCCCCCGTGCGAGACCTTGTCGCCGGGAGCGTAGGACGCGGCCGCGCTCCACCCGGGGGAGCAGCCACCGCCGGAGGCCGGGGACACCGTGAGCGTGTAGTGCGTGGTGTGGCTCCCGGACGCGGCCTTGCCGGTGACGGTGACCGTGTACGTCCCGGCCGGGGTCGATGCACCGGTGGTGACCTTCAGGGTGCTGCTGCCGCCGGAGGTGACCGAGGCCGGGCTGAACGACGCGTTCGCGCCCGACGGCAGGCCGGACGCCGACAGTGCCACCGACTCCGGCGAGCCCGAGGCCGCCGCCGTGGAGACGGTCGTGGTCGCGGAGGAGCCGGCCCGCACGCCGCCGGATGTGGGCGAGGCCGCGAGCGAGAAGCCGCTGGAGGCCCGTGCGCCGATGTCTCCGTGGGTGAGCGTCTCCCAGGCGATCCAGTGGTCGTCGGTGCCCTGCGGCCGGTGGGCGAGGGTGTACTTCCGGGTGTCGGCCATGCCGATCCCGAGCCGGTTGTGAAGCGCGTTGTACCCGATCTCGGTCGTCGCGCCCAGGCCGGGGTGCACGCTTGCGCCGCACAGCCAGGACGGGGCGGAGGCGCCGTTCTCGTACCGGGTGTGGAAGTCGAAGGCGTACGTCATCCGGTCCGCCAGCCGCGTCCACAGGTCCGTGCCCTGGAGGCCGGCCGTCTCGGCGACGTGCGCGATGGCGTCGAGGCCCCAGCCCGTGTGGCCGAAGTCGCGGCAGGTCTCCTGGGCGACGCCGTTGACGTACGTGGTCTGGCCGTACCAGTACTTGGTCAGCTTGCTCGGGGTGTTCACACCGGACCGCGGCGGGTACGGCGGCGTGCTCCCGTCGGTGGTGTGGTAGACGTACGCGGGGACGCGGCCGAGGAAGATCTTCATGGCCTTGTCGTAGCTCGCGGCGTCGTCGAGGTGGACGGAGATGCCGATCGCGGCGTCCGCCATGATCAGCTCCCAGTTGCCGTTCTTGTCGGGAGCGCCCTGGACGACGACGGGGAGGTAGACCTTGCGCAGCATGGAGTCGAACCGGGAGGAGTTCGACCAGCCGCCGCCGTAGGTGTACTTGACGATCTCCGCGCTCTGCGCCCAGACGGTCCCGGCCCAGCCGGTCTGCAGCGGGGCGTTGGAGTTGGTGTGCTTGGTGATGGTCCCCGACCAGGCGTCCATGATCTGGATCGCCTTCTTGGCGTAGCGGGCGTCGCCGGTCACGTACCAGGCGAGGGCGTCGGTGTAGGCGGCGATGGCGTCCTTCCGCTCGTCGCTGCACCCGTTGTCCGGGACCGACGAGGGGCCGCACTCCACGTCGGCCCGGGGGTGCGGCGTGTAGGACAGGGACGCGTACCGGCTGGCCATCATCTGCGACCAGGCGCTCTTCTGCGGTTCCACGCCGCCGTTCACCCGGGTGCGGATCAGGTCCAGTTGGGACTTGCCGAGCAGGACGCCGGGGTGGGTGAAGGCGGTGGGGGCGGTGATGCCCTGGCCGGTCGGTTCGGTCGGCCGGGTCGTGGCGGCGGGACTGGAGGTCGGCAGCGCGACCCCGAACAGTGCGAGGGCGGCGGCGGCGATCGCGAATCGCCGCCGCTTCGGATTCCTCGCTCGCAGGGCTGGGCCAGGGCGGTGGGGTGCCACTGGGCAGTCACTCCCATCGGTTAGTCAAGTTTCCTGTCAGTGATGGGTGTTGAGGCTATTGAGGTGTCAGGTAGCGGTCAAGCTTCGTTGTGTGGGGACTCCGTGAGGGAGATCTGTCGTCGTTCCGGGGCCGGCGGGGATGCCGAAGGTGCGCGGACATGGCGGTGCCCATCCGTCGGATCCGACGGATGGGCACCGGGCTCGTCCCTCAACGGCCTTTCGGTCAATGCCAGTTGCTGATCCTGACATCGCGCGGCGCGGGGTCGCCCTCGCCGGTCTCGACGAGCTTCTTGAGGCTCAGCAGGAACGTCGCCCACTTGGTGCTGCAGTGGTACATGAACTCCACCGGCTCCCTCCAGTCCTCGTGCCGGAACAGCACGATCGTGAAGTCGTCCTCCTGCTTGAGCTCGAAGCGGACCCGGGTGCCGATCCACTCCTCGGGGCCGTCGACGACCTCCCAGAGCACGAGCTCGGCCGGCCGGGCGTCCAGGACCTTCATGTCGAATCCGCCGGGCGCGAAGCGGAACCGGACTGTCCCTCCGACCCCGGCGTCACCGTCGGTCTGCTCGGTCCACCAGCTCGCCAGGCCGTCGACCGTGGTCAGGGCCGCGTAGACCGCGCCGGGGGACGACCGGACTCCGATCCTGTGCAGGATGTCAGCCATTTCGGTACCTCCATCTTGGGGCGGGCGCCCGCGGGCGGGCGGGGCCCGTCAGCTGTCCTTGCCGCTGTCCTCACTGCTGTCCTTGCTGCGCTGGATCGCCTCGGCGATCCGCTTGATCCGGTTCAGGCGGGCGTCCCAGGCGGCCCCGACCGATGACAGTTGGGCCGTGGCGCGGGCGAGTTGGGCCTCGTCCACCTCGTAGAGCCGCTCGCGGCCGGACGGGGTGACATGGACCAGCCCGACCCGGTCGAGGACGCCGAGGTGCTTGGCGACCGCCTGCCGGGTGACCGGCAGGTGCTCACTGAGCGTGGTCGCGGTCCCGCCGCCGTGGGTCAGCAGCAGGTCGAGCATCCGCCGGCGTATAGGGTCGCCCACCGCCGACCAGAGCTCGTCGTCGACGATGACGCTCATCGGCTCGCCACCACCCGGGCGGTGTAGGTGATGAGGCGGGGCAGGTAGTAGTCCCAGCCGGTGACGTGCTCGCGGTACTGCTGTTCGAGCACGGCCGCCTCCCAGCCCTTCTCCCGGAAGCCCGTCTCGCTGAAGCGCAGCAGCGTGCCCGCGCCGGAGGGGACCAGGTCGAAGGTCACCAGGAGCGAGTTGGCGGGCGTCGCCGCCTCGTCCGCCCCGTACACCCATCGGAAGGAGAACCGTCGGGGCGGGTCGGCCTCCACCACGGTGACCGGTGCGACGTTCGCGTCGGGCGACGAACCGTCGCCGAACGTGATGACGCCGGTCGCCCCGGCGGTCGGCTTCAGCTCCGCCTCGTCCGGCCACCACTCCCGCAGGTGCTCGGGTGTGCTGATGACCTCGTAGACCACCTCGGGGGTGGCGTCGACGTGGATCTCCCGCTCGATGCTGCCGTACTCCATGGCGCCGCTCCGTCCATGTGCAACCTTTGGTTGCATATAACTGTAGGGCGCGGCTGTGTGATGTGCAACCTGTGGTTGCGCTTGAAGGATTACGTGCGGTGTGCGGCGGCGCTCACGACACCACGGGCGGGCACACCCCGCCCATGGCAGGGCCGGCGGTCCGGAGACGCTCAGTCGAGGCAGAACTCGTTGCCCTCGATGTCCCGCATGTTGATGCACGACTCGTTCTCCTCGTCGGCGACCAGGACCTGCAGGCACGTCGCGCCGAGCGCCTCCAGTCGCGCGCATTCGGCCTTCAGCGTGGCCAGACGCTCCTCACCCACGAGCCCGGTGCCGGCCCGCACATCGAGATGCACCCGGTTCTTGACGACCTTGCCCTCGGGAACGCGCTGGAAGAGCAGCCGCGGGCCCACGCCCGAGGGATCGCTGCACGCGAAATAGCGGGCCCGCTCCTCGGACGGCAGCGAACGGGCGTGATCCTCCCAGGTCGCGAACCCCTCCGGCGCCGGCGGCAGGACGTACCCCAACACCTCGCACCAGAAGGCGGCGAGGCGCTCGGGCTCCGCGCAGTCGAAGGTGACCTGGAATTCCTTGATCGATGCCATCGGGCCACCCTAACAGCGCCGATTCCGCAGCTCGATCCCTTTTGCGGCCACCTGAATTGACGGCAGGGCAGCCCTCCGCACGCCCGTGGCGCGCCGAGTGGCTCAGCCGGTGCGGCCGGGACGCCCGGCGCGGGTGTAGCGGCCCGGGGTGGTGCCGAGGACGCGCTTGAAGTGCCGGGTCAGGTGGGACTGGTCGTAGAAGCCGGCCGCGGCCGCGACCTCGCCGGCGGGTTGCCCGGTGAGGAGCAGCCGGCGGGCGAGGTCGACGCGGCGCGACATCACGTACTGGTGGGGCGCGATCCCGAAGGCCGTGCTGAACGCGCGGACCAGGTGGGTGGGGTGGGCGTGGAGCAGGAGGGACGCCTGCTCCAGGGTGGTCGCCTCCGGCAGGCGCGCGTCGAGGAGGTCGCGCAGCTCGTGGGCGACACCGCGGTCCGGGGCGCCCGGGGCGACGGCCAGGCGGGGTCGCAGGTGTTCGCGCAGGCGCTCGCCGATGAACGCCAGCCGGCTCTCCGCCTCCAGCTCGTCCCCGGGCTCGGCCAGCGCCGTGTGCAGCTGCCCGACGCGTCGGCGCAGCACGGGATCGGTGAGGTCCGGGTCGTCCACGGCCGGGCCGATGAACCGCGCGTCCAGCTGGGTGAGGTCCAGGTAGAGCACCCGCTTGCGGAACCCGTCGGCGGTGGCGGGCGAGCCGTTGTGCGGGACCTGTGGCGGCAGCAGGCTGACGGTGTCGTTCGGCGTGCCCCGCTCGTGCCGGTCCAGGTCGTAGCGGACGGCGCCGTCGTCGACGATCAGCACGGTCCAGGCGTCGTGGACGTGCATGGGGTAGGCGTGCTCGGTGAAGCGGGCGTGCAGGACCTCCACGACGCCCGGGACGGCCGGACGCCAGGCGGAGACCTCCTGCTGCGGCATGCAAGGAACGTACAAGACGGCGGGGCCGGGCATCCCGCAGTCTCACGGTATGAGCACAGAGCAGATGAGCACGGAGCAGATGAGCGCGGAGCGGATGAGTACGGAGCAGACCGACACCCCTGCCGCGGCCGGGAACGCGCCGGTCCGCTTCGACACGAAGATCGCCGTCCTGCTGCGCGAGGACCTCGAACCCTGGCAGCGCCTGAACGTGACCGCCTTCCTGGTCAGCGGCCTCGGTACGGCGGTGCCCGAGGTCATCGGCGAGCCGTACGAGGACGCCGACGGCACGGCGTACCTGCCGATGTTCCGCCAGCCCGTGCTGGTCTTCGAGGGCACCAAGGAGACCCTGACCGCCGCGCACCGCCGGGCGGTGGCGCGGGCCCTCCCCGCGGCGGTGTTCACCTCGGACCTCTTCGCCACGGGCAACGACCGCGACAACCGGGCCGCCGTACGGGCCGTGGGCGCCGACCACCTCGATCTGGTGGGACTGGCGGTCCACGGCCCCCGGAACGCGGTGGACAAGATCCTCAAGGGCGCCCGGATGCACCCCTGAGCGGCTACCGGCCGCCGGTGGCGGTCGTGGACTCCGTGTGCGCGGCCACCGGCTCCGCGGGCTTCGCCGCGTCCGCCAGATCGGTCAACCGCCGTAGTGCGGTGCGACGTTGGACGGCGGTGAGGGCGGCGACGGTCACGCCGAGTGCGGCCCAGCCCGCGGGGCCGGCGGTCATGACGGCGCCGGTCAGCAGGAGGGGGCCGGCCGCCTTCTGGACGGACTGGGCGGTGCCGGCCACGCCGAGGTAGGAGGCGCGGGCGCGGGGCGGCGCCAGGCTGACCGCCAACTCCCAGGAGCTGACCGAGCGCAGCAGCTCCGCGAGGGTGACCAGGACCGCCGCGGCCGTCAGGGCGAGGGCGGCGGTCCAGGCGCCGCGGCCGGTGGCCAGTGCGGTGAGCAGGCAGCAGGCGATGAGCGTCGCGCCGTACCAGCGCAGTGCCTTGAGCGCGCCGTACGGGCCGTGGGCCCAGGCGGAGACGCGGAGTTGGAGCACGACCACGAGGACGGTGTTCACCGCCAGGAACAGCGGGACGAGCGCGGGCGGGGCGCCGGTGTGGTGGACGAGCCACAGCGGCAGGCCGACGTTGAGGACGGCGTCGTCGAGGTTCAGCGGGATGTCCAGCAGGACGAACCGCAGGTAGCCGCGGTCGCGCCAGGGGTTCGGCGGCGGCTCCTCGGTGGAACGCGGCTCCTCGGCGGCGCGCGGCTTCTCGGTGGAGCGCTGCGCCTCGGCGTCCGGCCCGCGTCGGGCGGCCACCAGGCCGTGGCCGTCGGGCTCGTGGGTGCGCCGCACCAGGAGCGCGGCCACGACGAAGGACAGGGCGTTGACCAGGATCAGCGCCCGGTAGGCGCCGGTCGTGCCGACCGCGAGGCCGGCGGCCGCGATGCCCGCGCCGATCGCGTAGCCGGCGTTGGCCGCGCTGCGGAACAGCGCCTGGTACTCGCCGCGGCGCTCGCCCGCGACGCGGGTGGCGAACAGCATCTCCAGCGTCTTCGCCGCCCGCTCGCAGATACAGGTGAGGGCCACCAGGGCGGTCAGCGCGGCGAAGTCGTCGACGACCAGCAGCAGGCCCGTGGTGGCGACGCGCAGCAGGTGACTCGTGATCAGCAGGCCCCGCAGCCCGAAGCGGTCCGCCGCCTGCCCGGCCAGCGGCGATCCGGCGATCCCGGCCACCGAGGCGACGCCGAGCAGTAGCCCGAGCTCCTTCGCGCCCAACCCCTCCACGAACGTGAAGTAGAGCACCGAGGCTGCTGCCCAGACCCCCGTCCCCGTACGGTCCACGAACTGCGCGAGCAGCATCACCCGCGCGTCCCGCCCACCCGGCGGCCGCCGCAACCGTGCCACCAGCCCGTTCTCGTTCCACCGCACGCCATTGCCCCCGATTCGAACCCGATCCGACCTTGAGATCGGGCGCGATGTCACACTCGATATCAATCTCGACATCAAGATACTTCATGTCGAGATTCCCGGGAAGATCGAGAGCGCCGGGAGCCCCCGGCACGCCCTGACGGTGTGGCGGCACCCGGCCCGGCACCCGACCCGTCAGCCCCGCCGGAGGTGGGTGTTGAGGCGGGCGGCCTGGCGGGTGAGGTGGGCGCGTTCGGCGAGGTCGGGGGCCTTGGCGGCGGCCTCGGCGTAGAGGCGGGCGGCGGTGGTGAGGTCTCCGGCGCGTTCGTGGAGGTGGGCGGCGACCGCGGTGTGGCGGGGGAGGGCGGCGTCGACCTCGGCGAGCGCGGCGAGGCCGGCGTGGGGGCCGTCGGCCTCGCCGACGGCGACTGCGCGGTTGAGGCGGACGACGGGGCTGCCGGTCAGCCGGACGAGTTCGTCGTACCACTCGACGATCTGCACCCAGTCGGTGTCCTCGGCGCGGGGCGCGTCGGCGTGGAGCGCGGCGATCGCGGCCTGGGCCTGGAACTCGCCGAGCCGGTCGCGGGCGAGGGCGGCCTGCAGGATCGCCACGCCCTCGGCGATCGCGACGGTGTCCCAGCGGCCGCGGTCCTGTTCGGCGAGCGGCACCAGGCTGCCGTCGGGCGCCGTACGGGCGGCGCGCCGGGCGTGGTGGAGCAGCATCAGGGCGAGCAGGCCCGCGACCTCGGGGTGGTCGACGTGCGCGGCGAGCCGGCGGGTGAGCCGGATGGCCTCGGAGGCGAGGTCGACGTCGCCGCCGTAGCCCTCGTTGAAGACCAGGTAGAGGACACGCAGCACGGTGGCCACGTCGCCGGGCGCCTCCAGGCGGACGCCGGAGACCGTGCGCTTGGCCCGGCTGATGCGCTGCGCCATCGTCGCCTCGGGGACCAGGTAGGCCTGGGCGATCTGGCGGGTGGTCAGTCCGCCGACGGCGCGCAGGGTGAGCGCGACGGCGGAGGCGGGGGTGAGGGAGGGGTGGGCGCAGAGGAAGTACAGCTTGAGGGTGTCGTCGGAGCCGGGGACCGGGCCGGCGGGCGGCTCCTGGTCGAGGAGGTGCTCGCGCCGGCGGCGGGCCGCGTCGGAGCGGGTGGTGTCGAGGAACTTGCGCCAGGCGACGGTGACCAGCCAGCCCTTGGGGTCGCGCGGGGGATCGGCGGGCCAGGCGCGCAGGGCCTCGATCAGGGCCTCCTGGACGGCGTCCTCGGCCGCCGCGAAGTCGGCTCCGCGGCGGACGAGGACGGCGAGCACGCCCGGGATGAGGCCCCGCAGCAGGGCCTGGTCCAGGCCCTGCTGCGGGGTGCGGTCCACGGGGGGTGTCATTCGGTGATGGTGAGCGACATCGCGAGGAGCGGGCGGACCTCCAGCCACTCGTGGATCGGCCTGCCACCGGCGCCGGGGGCGGCCGACAGCTCGCCGGCCAGTTCGACCGCGCGTTCCCGGCTGTCGACGTCGATGACCATCCAGCCGGCGATGAGGTCCTTGGTCTCGGCGAAGGGGCCGTCGGTGACCGGCGGGCGGCCCTCGCCGTCGTACCGGACCCACATCCCGTCGGGGGCGAGCGCCTGGCCGTCGACGAACTCGCCGCTCTTCTCCAGCCGGGTGGCGAAGTCGCGCATGTACTGCATGTGCGCCGAGACCTCCTCGGGCGCCCACTGGTCCATGGGCACGTCGTTGACCGCGGTCGGGGCGCCCCGGTAGTGCTTGAGCAGCAGGTACTTGGCCATCATGGATCTCCTCGGTCCTGGTGCGACCCATTGTGGTCGCGTTCACCCCTGGGACGGAGCCGGTCGCGGGTTCTCGACATCGAGGGCGTGGGAATGTCCGCGGGATACGGCGAGAGGGCGCCCGGGTCCGCCGGGGCGGACCTGGACACCCTCGTCACCGCTCACGCATCCGGGTCACGGGCGCGTGGTGGGGCGGGCCCGTCAGCTTTCGCGGGGCCGGTCCCACGGGTTGTGCGAGCCGTCGCAGTGCTTCGGCGGGCACGGCTTCGGCGATGCCCTGCTGCGCGCCGCCGTTCCCGGTCATGTCGAAGTCGGCGTTGAAGACCTGGAGCGCCGAGGTGTTGTCACCGGTGAAGAGGGTCTGGTAGCCCTGGTTGACGGCCGTTCCGGGGGCGGGACGGGGGATCAGCCGCCCGAGGGGCCGCTCCAGCCGGCCGGTACGTGCCCGAGCCGGACCCGCTGCGGGTGGTCGCCGACCGGGACGGAGACGGTCCTGCGGCCGGTCGCGAAGTCGATCGCGGTGACCCGGTCGGCACCGCTCTCGGAGATCACGCAGGCCGTGCCGTCACCGCTGACGGTGGCCCAGTACGGCTTCGAGGCGGGCACCAGCGGTCCCTCCTGGAGGGTGGCGCGGTCGACGACCGTGGCGTAGTCGTCCATGGTGCCGGCGACGCACAGCCGGTCGCCGGACGGGCTCATCGCCAGGCCGTGGTGGCGTGAGTCGTTGACCCAGGTGGTGCGGTCCTCGCTGGTGGCCGGGTTCTTCGGCAGGGTCTTGACCCGGGTGATCCGGTCGGCGGCGACGTCGTACTCGACCAGGCCGTTGAAGAAGGAGACCTGGAAGTAGAGCGTCGATCCGCCGGGGCCGAACGCGGCCGGGCGGACGGCATCGGACAGGTCGGGGCGGCCGAAGGCGTCGAGGCGCTCGCGCATGTCGATGACCTTCACCGGGGCGAAGGTGTCCGCGTCGACCACGGTGATCCTCCGGTCGCCCTTCGTCCAGTCCAGCCAGGGGGCGTCCAGGGCGGTGGTGACCTCGCCGATCGACATGTTCCAGATCCGCCGGCCGCCGTCGGTGAAGAGGTTCTCGTGGGGCTTGTCGCCGGTCCGGAACGAGCCGAGCTGCCGGCCGGTGCGCACGTCCAGCACGTGGACGGTGTTCGCGGTCGACGCGGAGACCGCCACCCGGGTGCCGTCCGGGGAGAGCGCCATGTGGTCGGAGCGGTAACCCGACACCGGGAAGCGCCAGTTGATCCGGCCGGTGGCGAGGTCCAGGGAGACCACGTCGGCGAAGCTCGGGCGGGAGACCACCACCGCGGTGCCGTCCGGGGTGGAGTACATGTCGTCGACGAACTGGTCGTGCCCCTCGCCCGGGCCGAGCCGGATGCCGAGGAAGTAGGCCAGTTTGATCGGGTTGAGGTAGATCTCGGTGAGCCGCTGGTCCTTGTCCGGGATGACGTCGATCCGGCCGATCCGGGCGAGGTCGCCGCCGGAGCGGATGACGTCGGCGGTGCCGTCCCAGTTGTTGCCCACGAACATCACCTCCCGCAGGGCCTGCGGGGACGCGACGGCCGTGGCCGTGGGCGGCGGGGCGGGCGCGGGCGCCGGGGCGGCCGCGGTGACGGCCAG
>NZ_JBSGFD010000076.1:0-39025 GCF_053603215.1 Kitasatospora sp. NPDC004240
GGGCGCCGCCCCCGGCCCACCCTCGGGGACGGGGGCGGCGCGCGCAAGCACGCCTCGGCGGGCCGGCCGGATCAGCCCGGTCGCGGGGCGACCAGGGAGGCGATCAGTTCCGGGTGGTGCGGGTGGTCCGGGTGGTGCGGGTCGGACCCTTGCCGCCGACCGGCACCGGGATCCGCCCCTGGACCGGCGCGGGCGGCGCGGCAGCGTGTCGTGGCCGGCGCCCTGCCGGGGCTCGGTGAGGATTCGCAGGTCCGTACGGGTCGTTCCGGCACGGAGCGGCCCGTCCCTTCCGGGGATCCGGCGGGTTCCCGGGTGGCCAAGGTCTCAGCCGGGAACCGCCGCGGGCACTCCGTCCGCCGTCCGGTTCGCCTACCGTGGACGGATGTTCGCCCACCCCGATGACCGCGCCCACGACGCCGGTGCGGGCCGTGACGCGGCCGGTACCCCCGGTGCCGGCGGCGGCGCCGACGGAGCCACGGCCGGCTGTCCGCTGCCCAGGATCGTCACCGCCTTCACGCCGCGCCTGGCCGAGCTCGCCTTCGAGCCCTCCCTCGTCGCCGCCGTCGACCAGCACGTCGCCGAGGTCCGCGAGCTGCTGTACGCGCAGGGGCCGGCCCTGCGGCCGCTGCCGGTGGACCGCGCCGAGCTGTCCGGGTACGCGGCGGGCTTCCTGGAGGCGCTCACCGAGATCGGCTGGCGGGAGCCGGTCGGGTACGACTTCGCGGTGCACCGGCTGACGGCGATCAGCTGGCTGGTCCGCGAGCACCGGCTGCTGGCCGGCTGAGCCCCGGCGTCGACCGACCGCGCCGACCGGCTCCGGCACCCGTCCTTCCGGCGGCGCGTACAGTGGCGGTCCACGGAACGACGGCGGCGGGACGGTTCAGGGTGAGCGGGGACGGCAGCGGCGGCAGGAACGACGGCGGTCCGGCGGCGGCCGGGCACCGGGCGCTGGTCTGGCGCGTCCTGCCCGAGCGGCCCGCGGCGGCGGTGCTGGTGCTGCACGGCGGCCAGGAGCACGGGCTCACCCGCCCGGCCCGCGGCCCGTTCAACCTCCCCGACCTGCGGATGCGCGGCTTCGTCCGGGCCCTGCGCCGGGAGACCGCCGGCGCGGGCGTGGCGATCGGCGTGGTGCGCTACCGCCACCGCGGCTGGAACGGCGAGCGCGCGGACGCCGCCCGGGACGCCCGCGCGGCGCTCAACGACCTCGCGGAGGAGCTCGGCCGGGTGCCGACCGTGCTGGTCGGGCACTCGATGGGCGGCCGGGCCGCGCTGCGCACGGCGGGCCACCCGAACGTGACCGGTGTGGTGGCGCTCGCGCCCTGGTGCCCGCAGGACGACCCCTGCGAGCAGCTGGCCGGACGGTCGGTGGTCATGCTGCACGGCGACCGCGACACCGTGACCGCCCCCGCCGACACCCGCCGGTTCGCCGCCCGCAGCCGCGCCGTCGGCGCCAGGGTCTGCGGCTACACCGTCACCGGCAGTGGCCACGCCCTGCTCCAGCGGGTCGGCGACTGGCACCGCGCCACCGCGCTGCTCTCGGCCGGCCTGCTCGGCCTCGGCGAGCTCCCGGCCGAGACCGCCGGCGCGCTCGCCCTGGCCGCGCCCAGCACCGAGGCCCTCGACCTGCCGCTGCCCCCGCACCCGCGCACCGCCGTCCCGGCCCGCCGCCCGACGGTGCTCCCCTCGGACGCCTGACGCCTCTGACGCCTGTCGCCTCGGACGGCAGAGGCCTCGGACGCCCGACACCCCGGCCCGGGGGCGCACGTACGGGACCGCCCGCCCCCGGCGGGCTCCACGCGCTCCACCCGGACCGCCCCCGGCGCGCCGGGGAGAGGCGTACGGTCGCCCTGACCACCCCCGTCACGGGAAGGGCACCCACCGGCATGAGTGACATCTCCGACGCCTGGACGCTGCGCCACCGCGAGGTGCTGCACGAGGGTCCGTTCATCCGGCTCCTCCAGGACACCGTCGCCGGCCCGCACACGCCGGCATTCCCGTACGAGCACGTCGAGGTGGCCGACGGGGTGCGGGTCGTCGCGCTGGACCACGACGGGCGGCTGCCGGTGGTGGAGGACGACTTCTACCTGACCGGCCGGCGGATGCCGCACCTGCCCGGCGGCGGCGTCGAGCCCGGCGAACGGCCCGAGGCGGCGGCGCTGCGCGAGCTGGAGGAGGAGACCGGACTGCGGGCCGCCCGACTGCGGCCCCTCGGGCGGATCCACCCGCTGCCGGGGGTCACCTCGGTCACCACCCACCTCTACCTGGCCACCGGGCTGCGGCCGGGGATCGTGCGCCGCGACGACGCGGAGAGCGCGATGACCGTCCACCGCCGCACCCTGGCCGAGGCGGTGGAACTGGTCCTGACCGGCGTGATCACCGAGGCGGGCAGCGTCACCGCGATCCTGCTCGCCGCCCGGGCGGAGCACTGACCGCACCACGCGCCCGGACGCCGGCGGCGGCCGTCACTCGCGGGGCCTGGCGCGGACGTGCATCCGCTCGCCCTGGCGCCCGAAGAGGCTGAGGACCTCGACCGGCCGCCCGTCCGCGCTGCTGAACCAGTGCGGCACCCGGGTGTCGAACTCCGCCGCCTCGCCGGGCCCGAGGACCAGGTCGTGCCCGCCCAGCACCAGCCGCAGCCGGCCGTCCAGCACGTACAGCCACTCGTAGCCCTCGTGGGTGCGCAGGTCCGGCTCGGAGCCCCGGTCAGGGATGATCATCTTGTACGCCTGGAGCGGCCCGGGAGTCCGGGTCAGCGGGACGATCGTCTGCCCGTTCGGCAGCGCGTGGGGCTTGAGCCGTACCCGGGGATCGCCCACCTCGGGGGCGCCGACCAGGTCGTCCAGCGGCACCCGGTACGCGCCGGCGAGCGGCAGCAACAGCTCCAGACTGGGCCGGCGCTGCCCGGACTCCAGCCGGGACAGCGTGCTCTTGGAGATGCCGGTCTCCTCGGAGAGCGCGGCCAGGGTGATCCCCCGCTCGGCCCGCAGCCGTCGGAGCCTGGGGGCGACCTCGTCGAGCACGGGCCGGTAGGGCGAGTCACTGTCCATACCGGCATTGCACCCCGGCGTCCCGGAAACGGCAACGTTATTTGCCGACACCGGACGGGCGGGTGCACGCTGCGGGCATGAACCCACACGGCGGATCCGCACACGGACACAAGCACGGGCACGGGCACGGGAACGGCCACAGCCATGGGCACGGCCACGGCCACGGTCACGGGAACACCGACATCGACTGGGAGGTCATGGCCGACCAGCTGGAGCGCAGCGGCGAACTGCAGCTGCCGGCCCTGCGCGAGGTGGCGGCCCGGCTGCGGGAGCTGCTCGGCCCGGAGCACGGGGTGCGGCGGGTGCTCGACGTCGGCAGCGGGCCGGGCATCATGACCTGCGTGCTCGCCGAGGCGTTCCCGGCGGCGGAGGTGGTCGCCGTGGACGGCGCGCCCGGCCTGCTCGAGCGCACGCTGGCCCGCGCCGAGCGACTGGGTCTCGGCGGCCGGGTGACCACCCTGCACGTCGAGTTCTCCGAGGCCCCGGAGAACGAGATCGGCGGGCTCGGCGCGGCCGATCTGATCTGGAGCAGCAAGGCCGTGCACCACCTCGGTGACCAGCAGGGCGCCCTGGACGCACTGGCCGCCGTGCTGCGGCCGGGCGGACTGCTCGCCGTGGCCGAGGGCGGGCTGCCGGTGCGCTACCTCCCCCGGGACATCGGCGTCGGCCGGCCCGGCCTCCAGGCCCGGCTGGACGCCGTCCAGGAGGACTGGTTCGAGGTCATGCGGACCGAACTGCCCGGCAGCGCGAGTCTGGTGGAGGACTGGCCGGCGATGCTCCGGCGGGCCGGCCTGGTCGGGGTCGAGGGCTTCACCCGCCTGCTGGACCTGCCCGCCCCGCTGGGCGACACGGCCCGCGCCTTCCTGCACAGCCAGCTGACCCGGCAGCGGGAGACCATGGAGGAGTCCCTGGACGCGGAGGATCTCGCCACCGTCGACCTCCTGCTCGACCCGCAGGCCCCCGAGGGCATCCTGCGGCGGCCGGACGCCTTCCTCCTCTCCGGCACCACGGTCTTCGCGGGCCTGCGCCCGACGGACTGACCCGGCGCGACCCGGCGCCACCCGGCGCGACCCGGGCCCCGGACGAACGGCACGCCGCCTCGTCCGGGGCCCGGGTGCGCCCAGCGGGCCTAGCGGATCATCGCCGCGAGGACGCCCCGCCAGTCCTCCCCCGGCTCGGGCGCCAGCGGCCCGGCCAGGGCGTCGGCCCGGTAGTGCCAGGGGCGCAGCAGCTCCGGGTCGGGGTCGGGCACCGCTTCCAGGGTGCTGGCCGAGCCGAGCAGGGCGATCAGCTCGGCGGTCAGCTCGTGCCAGGAGACGTGCCCGGTGACGGCGTTGACGACCTGTCCGGCCGCGCGGCCGCTGCCGTCCGCGCAGCCGGTGACGGCCCGGGCGAGCGCCGCCGAGTGCACCCAGGAGACGCCGTACCAGGGGTTGCCGTCCCCGGGCGGGGCGGGCAGCCGGATCGGGTGTCCGGCCTGCGCGGCCTGGTAGAGCGCGCCGGTGGAGCCCCAGCGGAGCTGGTCGCGCAGCCGCCGGTGCGGCCCCCACACGATCGGCGAGCGCACCACGACGCCGGTGCCCCGGCCGGTGGTGCCGGCGGCCTCCAGCAGGATCCGCTCACAGGTCAGCTTGGCCTGCCCGTACGGGCTGACGGGCTGCTCGGCGGGCGCGCCCTCGGCCACCTCGCCGGCGGCCGGGCGGCCGTAGGCGTCGATGCTGCTGACGAAGACGAAGGAGCCGCCCCGCCAGCCGTCCACCAGCGCCCGCATGGCGGCGACGTCGGTCTCGTGCTCGGTGAAGGTGCAGGCGGCGTGGATGACCGCGTCGACGCCCTCCACCGCGCGCCGCAGGCTGTCTGGGTCGGAGAGGTCGCCCTCCGCCACCTCGACGCCGTCCAGGGCGACCAGGTGCGCCGACTCGGGCCTGACCAGCGCCCGGACCGGGCGCCCCTGGGCCATCAGCTCCTGGAGGACGGCGGCGCCGACCCCGCCGGTGCCGCCGGTGAGCAGCACGGTGCCCTCGCGGGCGCCGCCGCGGGCGGCGGCGGTCGTGCCGGTGCCGCGGGCGACGGCGGCCCGGCGCTCGGCGGCGCGGGAGCCCAGCAGGCCGGCGATGGCCCGCGGGGTGCGCTGCTCCAGGACGTCCAGGCCGGTCAGCGGCAGGCCGGTCCGGCTGCGCAGCCGTTCCGCCAGCTGGACGGCGACCAGCGAGTGGCCGCCGAGGACGAAGAAGTCGCCGTCCGCGTCCGGCCGTCGGCCGAGCAGTTCGCCGAAGGCCGTCCGGACGGTCTCCAGCGGTTCGGCCTCCGGAGCCGGGGTGGCGGGGGCGGCGGCCGCCGGGAGCCCGGGCAGACGCCGGGGATCGACGGAGCCGTCGGCCCGGCGGGGCAGGGCGTCCAGCAGGGTGACGGACCTGGGCAGGTGCTCCGCCGGGAGGTGGCGGCGCAGGGCGGTCCGCAGGTCGGTGCCGCTCGGCGCGACCGGGCCGCGCACCACCGCGAACGCGAGCGGCGGGTGGCCCTCCGGGGTGACCACGGCGGCCTCGGTGATCCGGGGATCGGCCAGCAGGGCGGCCACGGCGGGGTGTTCGGCCTCGCCGGCACCCGGCGAACCGGCACCCGCCGGGGTGTCCAGGCGCTCGCCGGGGAGGGTGGCGAGGCGGCGCTCCGGGTCGGCGGCCACCGCGGTCAGCAGGTCGGCGAAGGCCGTGACCAGCCGGCCGGCGGTCTCCTCGTCGAGGGCCGCGAGGTCGTGCTGGAGCAGGCAGCGGGGCTGCGGACCGTCCTCGACGGCGAGGCCGAGGCCGAACTTGGCGAGCCCCAGGTCGATGTCGACGGCCTCGGCCGTCAGCCCGGGCAGGACGAGGGCGCCGACCGGACGGTGCAGGTCGCAGGTGACCGACAGCAGCGGGTGTCCGTCCTCGCCCCGGGCGTCCGCGCCGAGCCGCCGCAGGACCAGGTCGAACGGCACGTCGTGGTGGTCCTGCGCGGTGAGCAGGGCGTCCCGGACGCGCGCCAGCACCTCGGTGAAGGCCGGATCGCCGTCGAGGCCGACCCGGACCGGCAGGGTGTTGACGGCCAGGCCCACCATGCGGCGCAGCTCGGGGCGGGCGCGGTGGCCGCTGGCGCAGCCGATCGTCAGGTCGTCCTCGCCGCAGGCGCGCCCCAGCGTGGCGAAGGCCGCCGCCAGCACCACGGTGAACAGGGTGGCGCCGTGCTCGGCGCCGGCCTTGCGCAGGGCGTCGAGGGTGGCGGCGGTGAGCGGGACGGTGTGCAGCCCGGCCCGGGGTTCCCGCGCGCCGGGCGGGACGCTGCGCAGCAGCGGCAGGGCCCGGGCGCCGGCCAGCCGGGTGGCCCACTCCTCGGCCGCGGCGTCCAGTTCGGCGTCGCGGGCCCGTTCCCGGCGCGCGTGCTCGGCGTACGGGAGGCCGGGCGCGGGCAGCGCCGCGGGATCGCCCGTGCGCGCGGCCGGGTCCCCGGCGAGCGCGGCCGCGTAGAGGGCGGCCAGGTCGGCGGCCACGACCGGGACCGAGCCGCCGTCGACGGCGATGTGGTGCAGGTTGAGCAGCAGGGTGTGGTCCTGCGGGCCGTGCCGCAGGACGAGGGCGCGCAGCACCGGCCCGGTGGCCAGGTCGAACGGGCGGGCGGCCTCGGCGCGCAGCAGCGCGGGGGCGTCCTCCGGGGCGGCGTCGACCACCGGGACGGGGACGGCGGTGACCGGCCCGGCCTCCTGGTACGGCGCCTCCTCGCGCTGCCCGTACCGGGTGCGCAGGACGGCGTGACGGGCCGTCAGTCCGGTCAGCGCGGTGGCGAGGGCCCCGGTGTCGAGCGGGCCGTGGAGCCGGGTGGCGATCGGCACGTTGTAGACGGCGCCGCCCTGGCCGAGGCGGTCCATCAGCCACATCCGCTGCTGGGCGTGGGAGAGCGGGGCCGGCCCGGCCTCCGGGGTGCTCGGGCGGTCGGCGGCGGGCCGCCGCGTACGCGGCCCGGCGGCGCCGCGACGGCGGGCCAGGTCCAGCAGGGCGCTCTGCCGGGCGGCCTCGTCGGTGCCGGTCATCGGGCCTCCTCCGGATCCGCGGGGGCGTCGGCCGCGTGGGCCGCCAGCAGGGCCCGTTCGACCAGGACGGCCTGGGCGGCGACGGTGGGATGGCCGAGGAAGTCGGCGAGCGAGAGCTCCACGCCGAGGTCCTCGCGCAGGTCGTCGACGATCCACATGGCGAGCAGGGAGTGGCCGCCCTCGGCGAGGAAGTCGGCGTCGGGCGCGGTCACCGGGTGTTCCAGGGCCCGCGACCAGGCCTCGGCGACGGCCTGCTCGATCGGGGTCAACTCCGGTGCCCGCTCGGCCTCCTGGTCAGACGGGGGTGCGAGGGCCGGCCCGTCCGACGGCTCGTCCGCGGCGAGTGCGCGCCGGTCGACCTTGCCGGTGCCGGTGAGCGGCAGGGCGTCCAGCAGGGTCCAGGCGGTGGGCACCAGATGGGCGGGCAGACGGTCGGCCAGCCGGCGGCGGAGCGCGTCGGTGGCGGGGCGCGACCCCTCGGCCGGCACCACGTACGCGGTGAGGGCCGCGTCCTCCCGGCCGGCCCGGCGGACCACCACGGCCGCGTCGGCGACCTCGGGTTCCCGGCGCAGGGCGTGCTCGACCTCGCCGGGTTCGATCCGGAAGCCGCGCACCTTGACCTGGTCGTCCGCGCGGCCGTGGAAGTCCAGGCCGCCGTCGGGGCGTTGCGAGACCAGGTCGCCGCTGCGGTAGGCGCGGCCGGCGTGCGGGAGGTCGCGGAAGCGCTCCGCCGTCAGCTCGGGCAGACCGAGGTAGCCGAGGGCGAGGCGTCCGCCGCCGATCCACAGTTCGCCCCGGGTGCCCGGCGACACGGGGGCGAGGTCCTCGTCGAGGACGTGGACACGGGTGGCGCCGAACGGCCGGCCGATCGGGACCGGTCCGGCGCAGTCCTCGGGGGTGACCCGGTGCAGGGTGGTGAAGGTGGTGGCCTCGGTGGGGCCGTAGGCGTTGACCAGTTCGAGCCAGGGGAAGGCCCGCAGGACCGCGCCCGCGTGCTCCGGCGAGAGGGTCTCGCCGCCGACGACCAGGGTGCGCAGCACGCCGAAGATCCGGGAGCGGCGGGCGGCCAGGTGGTGGAAGAGCGCGGTGGTGAGGAAGGCGGTGGTGACGCCGAACCGCTCGACGTCCCGGGCGAGGTCCTCGGCGGTCGGCTGCTCGACGGGCGAGACGGCGACGGCGGCGCCGCGCGCCAGCGGCCCCCAGAGCTCGAAGGTCGAGGCGTCGAAGGTGGCGGGCGAGTGGAACAGCACCCGGTCGCCGGGGCGCAGCGCCACCGCGTCCTCGGCGGTGACCAGGTCGGCGATCGCGCCGTGCGGGATCTGCACGCCCTTGGGACGGCCGGTGGAGCCGGAGGTGTAGATGACGAGGGCGACGGTGTCCGGCCGGACCTCGTGGCGGGGGGCCGGGGCGTCGGCGCGCCGCTGCCCGGGGTCGCCGTCGGTGAGGGCGAGCGCCGGGCCGTCGGCCAGGCCGGCCTCGTCGAGCAGGGCCTTGTCGCCGAGGACGAGCCGGACCCCGGAGTCCTCGATCATCGCGGCGGTGCGGTCCGGCGGGTAGGAGGCGTCCAGCGGGACGGTGTGGGCGCCGGTCCACCAGACGGCGAGCTGGGCGACGACCAGGCGGCCGGAGCGGGCGGCGAGCAGGCCGACGGCGGCGCCGGGGCCGATCCCCCGGGCGGTCAGCTCGGCGGCCAGTTCGGAGGCACGGTCGATGAGTTGACGGTACGTCAGGACGGTGCTGCCGTCGGTCACGGCGAGGGCGTCCGGGTGCTGCTGGGCGTGCCGGGCGATCAACGCCGGTACGGCGAGGACCGCGGGGGCGGCCGCGGGCACGCCCGGGGCCGCGGCGGGTCGTTCGGTGACGGGAGCGGACACGGTGGTTCCCTTCCGGGCGCCCCGGGTTCGGCCGGGGCGCCCTGTACGGCGTGCGGTCAGGTGGTGGCGGCTGCGGCCGGGAGCCGCTCCTCGACCAGCCGGGCGATGCCCCGCAGGTCGGGGCTGCGCAGCAGCTGGGGGGCGCGCAGCCGTACGCCGAACTCGTCCTCCAGGGCGGCCAGCAGGCGGGCGGCGGCGAGCGAGTTGCCGCCGGAGCCGACGAAGTCGGCGTCCGGGCCGAGGTCGGCGCGGCCGAGCAGATCGCGGCAGAGCTTCAGCACGGTCACCTCGGCGGGAGTGGACCCCTCCTCCACGGGCGCCTCCTCGGCGGTCCGCGGGAGCGCGGCGAGCAGGGCCGCCCGGTCCACCTTCCCGTTGGCGTCCAGCGGGAACCCGTCGACCAGCCGGACCAGCGCGGGCACGGCCTGCTCGGGCAGCCAGGCGCGGACGTGCGGCAGCAGCTCGGCGGGGTCGGCGAGGACCGGGCCGGCGAGGTGGGGGCCGTCCGGGGCGGGGTCGCCGAGCGCCGGGCCGTCCGGGGCGGGCTGGACGAAGGCGACCAGCTGGGCGCCCCCGGCCGGGCCGGGACGGGCGGCGACCACGGCCCGGCGGACCCGCGGGTCGGCCTCGAAGGCCGCCTCGACCTCGGCGGGTTCGATCCGTACGCCGCTCACCTTGACCTGGTCGTCGAGGCGGCCGTGGAACTCCAGCACGCCGTCCGGACGCATCACCACCCGGTCTCCGGTGCGGTAGACCCGGTCGACCGGGGCGCCGTCGCCGGTCACGCCCTCCGGCGCGTCGACGTAGCGGCGGGCGGTGAGCTCCGGGTCGAGGTAGCCGAGTGCCAGCACCCGTCCGCCGACCCGCAGTTCGCCGGCCTGGCCGAGCGGCACCGGACGGCCGTCGGGGTCGGTGACCACCACGACGGCGCCGGTGATCGGCAGGCCGATGGGCGGCGCGGCGGTGCCGTGGTCGGCGCCGGGGGCCATGGTGTGGACGCTGGTGACCACGGTGGCCTCGGCCGGCCCGTACGCGTTGTGGACGGTCGCGGTGACGTCCGGGGCGGGGGCGCGGCGCAGCCGGTCGCCGCCGATCATCAGGTGGCGCAGGGCCAGGCCGGACGGCCACGGCCGGTCGAGCAGCGGCTCGGCCAGCGGGGTGGGCAGGACGGCGACGGTGATGCCCTCGGAGCGCCACCAGTCGGTCAGCACGGTGCCGTCCCAGCGGACGGCCTCGGGGGCGACGCGCAGTTCGGCGCCGGCGGTGAGGGCGCCCCACAGCTCCATCAGGTGGGGGTCGAAGGCGACGCCGATCAGCAGGCTGTGGCGGTCGCCGGGGCCGAGGCCGGTCAGGTCGCGGTACCAGTGCAGCAGCGCGCCGAGCGAGTCCTCGCCGACGGCGACGGCCTTGGGGGTGCCGGTGGAGCCGGAGGTGAGCACCGCGTAGTGGGCCCGCTCGGGGGCGCCGACGGCCCCGTCCGCCGCCGGGGCGAAGGCGGCGACCACGGTGGCGGCCGCGGCCACGCCCTCGGCGGGAACGGCCAGCGGCAGGTGCTCGCCGTCCCGGTGGGCGGCCGGCAGCAGGGCGGGGTCGCCGACCACGCAGGCCACCCGGAGGTTGCGGGCGACGGCCTGGAGCCGGCGCTCCCCGGGGCGGGGGCCGAGCGGGAGGTGGACGGCGCCGAGCCGGGCGGCGGCCAGGGTGACGGCGACCAGCGCCGCCGAGTGGTCCAGGCAGACGGCGACCAGGTCGCCGGGGCCCACCCGGGGCCGCAGCGCGTCGGCCACCGTGTCGGCGAGGCGGTCGAGTTCGGCGTAGCTCCAGGTGTGCCCGCCGTCGCTCAGGGCCGGCGCGTCCGGGGTGCGGCGCACCCAGTCGGCGAAGAGCGCGTGCACGGGTCCGTCCTGGTGCGGGCGGCCGTACCCGATGCTGAGGTGGTTGTCGTGGGTGGTCATCCCAGGTTCTCCGAGAAGTTCATGACGCTACGTCAGGACAGGGAAGGATCGGTGTGATCGGAACGGGGTCAGCCCAGGCCCATGGCCCTGGCGATGATCACCTTCTGCACCTCGGAGGTCCCCTCGATGATCGTCATCATCCGGACGTACCGGTACAGGAACTCCAGCGGGTGCCCACGCACCCAGCCGGTGGCGCCGTGCACCTGGAGCGAGCGGTCCACCGCGCGGACCGCGGTCTCGGAGGCGGTGAGCTTGGCCAGGGCGGCGTTCTCGGGCGCCTCGGTGCCGTCGTCGACCAGCCGGGCGCAGGCCAGGGTGAGCAGCTTGGACGCCTCCACCTCGGCCCGGGTGCTCACCAGGTGCTCCTGGACGTGCTGGTAGGCGCCGATCCGCTCGCCGAAGGCCTCCCGCTCGCGGGCGTACTCCACGCCGAGGCGCAGCGCGTACTCGGCGACGCCGTTGCACATCGCGGCCACCACCAGGCGGCCCCGGGAGAGGCTGTCCATGGCGAGGGCGGTGGCGGCGCCGACGCCCTCCTCGCCGCCGATCACGGCGTCCATCGGCAGCCGGACGCCGTCGAGCAGCAGCTCGAACAGCGGCTCGCCGGACATGCCCTCGTAGCGCTGGCCGATCCGCAGGCCCGGCGTGTCCATCGGCACGGCGAAGGCGGTGGCCCCGGCGGTCGGGCCGGCGCCCTCGCCGAGGTCGGTGGCGGTGACGACGAGCACCAGGTCGGCGCGGTCGGCGTTGCTCACGAAGGTCTTGCGGCCGTCGACCACCCAGTCGTCCCCGTCGCGCACGGCGGTGGTGGTGAGACGGAACGCGTCGGAGCCGGCGTGCGGCTCGGTCAGCGCGAGGCAGCGGGCCGACTCGCCGCGCACCAGCGGGACCAGCAGCCGCTCGATCTGCTCGGGCGTGCCGTGCCGCAGCAGCGGGCTGGGCCCGTCGGAGCCGGCCAGCGCGTACGGCGCCAGCACGCAGCCGCTGCGGCCGGCCGCGTGGTGCAGCAGGACCACGGCGGTGAACGGCATGCCGGAGCCGCCGAGCTCCTCGGGGTAGTCGCCCGCGTAGAAGCCGAGCGCGGCCGAGCGCTTGCGCACGTAGGCGCGCAGGTCGGCGGGCACCTGGTCGGCGGTCTCGGGCAGTTCGGCGGCCAGCGGGACGAGCTCGCGGCGCACGAAGCTCTCGAAGGCGTCGACCAGTTCGCGGTGGCCGTCCTCCAGGACGGCGGACGGGCTGGAGCTCACTTGACGCCTCCGGTCAGGGCGCGGGCCTGGTCGGCCAGGACGGGGTTGCGGAACAGCGTGCGCAGGGCCGGGCGGCTGCCCAGCCGCGGCTCCAGCCAGGCGGCCAGCTGGGCGGCGAGCAGCGAGTGGCCGCCGACCTCGAAGAAGTGCGACCCGGCGGTGAACCGGTCGTGGCCCAGCACCTCGCGCCAGGCCTCGGCGATCAGGGCCTCGCCGGGGTCGGTGAAGACCTGCTCCTGGGCCGCCGGCTCGGAGCCGGGCGCGGGCTGCTCCTCGGCCAGCCGGGCGAGGGCCGCGCGGTCGGGCTTGCCACCGGGCAGGACGGGCATCGCGGGCAGGGCCGTCCAGCTCGCCGGGACGAGCCCGCCGGGCAGCCGGGCCGCGAGGGCGGTGTGCAGCGCGGCCTGGTCCGGCTGCCCGGGGCCCTCCAGGAAGCCGACCAGACGGGGGCCGGTGGACGGGTCCCGGTGCAGGACCACCGCGCAGGAGCGGCCGCCGAGTTCGGCGGAGGCCGCCGCCTCGATCTCCTCCAGCTCGATGCGGTGGCCGCGCAGCTTGACCTGGTTGTCCTGGCGGCCGAGGAACCAGAGCCGGCCGTCGCGGTCGCGGTGGCCGCGGTCGCCGGTGCGGTAGACGCGCTCGCCGCCGAGCGCGGGCACGGTCACGAACCGGGCGTCGGTGACCTCCGGCAGGCCGAGGTACCCGGTGGCCAGCAGGTCGCCGCCGATCACCAGTTCGCCGACGCCGCCGGCGGGCAGCGGCCGCAGACCCTCGTCCAGCACGTGCACCCGGACCCCGGGCAGTTCGACGCCGAGCGGGATCTCGGCGAGCCCGCCCTCCCCCTCGCCGTCGTCCTCGGCGAGGTCGGCCGCGCCGACCTCGTGCACGGTGGAGGTGATGGTGGCCTCGGTGACGCCGTACGCGTTGAGCACGCTCACCGCGCCGCCCGCGGTGAGGCCGCGCAGCGCGCGGGCGGGCAGGCGCTCGCCGCCGAGCACCAGCAGGCGCGGCGACCAGCGGCCGTCCGCCAGCGCCTCCCGCAGGTCCTCGCGCACGGCCAGGAAGTAACTGGTCGGCAGGTTGGCCACGGTGACCCCGCGGGCGGCCAGCACGGCGACCAGCTCCGGCCCGGTCGGCACCTCGCGCTGCGGCAGCACCAGCGCGGCGCCGGCGGCCAGCGAGGGCAGCACCTCCTCCAGCGCCACGTCGAAGGACGGGCGGGCGAACAGCAGCACCCGGTCGGCCGGGGTCAGCCCGTACCGCGCGGCGAGGGCCGCCACGCAGCCGGCCAGCGCCTCCCGGCCGACCAGCACCGGCTTGGGCACACCCGTCGAACCGGAGGTGTGGATGACGTACGCGGCGCCCTCGTCCAGGACGGCGCCGGGCCGCGCGGCGGGGAACGCCGGGCCGTCCAGCAGCGCCGGGGCGGGGCGGTCGGCCGGCAGCGCCAGGGCGCTCTGGCGGGTGGCGAGCACCAGGGCCGGGGCGAGCCGGTCCAGCAGCAGGCCGAGGCGGGCCGCCGGGTCCTCGGAGGACAGCGGCGCGTAGACCGCGCCGAGGCGCAGGCAGGCGAGCAGGGTGACCACGCTGTCCACGCCGCGCGGCAGGACGGCGGCGACGATCCGGCCCGAGGTGACCCCGGCGGCGGTCAGACGGTCGACCAACTCGCCCACCCGGCGGTCGAGGTCGCCGTAGGTGAGCCGCTCGGCGCCGGCGATCACGGCGAGGGTGGCCGGGTCGTGGGCGGCGGCGGGGTCCAGCACGGCGGGGGCGACCGGTACGGCGGCGGCCTCCGGTACGGCGGGCACGGCGGCCGGGACGGCGAGGTCCGCGAGGGCCGCCTCCGGGCGGTCGAGGTAGTCGCGCAGCAGCTCCAGCAGGCGCTGGGCCAGCAGTTCGGCGACCTCCTCGCCGAACAGGTCGGCGTCGTAGTCCCACACCAGGGTCATCCCGGCGGCGCCGTGCTTCTCGCCGACCACCCGGCGGTCGTCCGGCAGCAGCACCAGGTCCAGGTCGAAGCGGGTGGTGCCGGTGTTGTAGCCCTCGTAGAGCGAGACCTCCAGATCGGGCGCCTGGACGTCGGGCAGCGCGGCGTCGTGCGCGCTGAACATCACGCTGAACAGCGGGTTGTCGGCGCCCGTGGTGTGCAGCCCGAGCGCGCGGGTCAGCTCCTGGACGGGCACGTCCTGGTGGGGCAGCGCGCGGAGCAGCACGTCGGTCGCCTCGTCGACGGCGTCGGTGGAGCTCGCCGCGGGGTCCAGCCGCAGCCGCAGCGGCACCGTGTTGACGAACATGCCGACCGTGCCCTCGAAGCCGAGCGGCCGGTTGCCCACCGCGGTGCCGATCACCAGCTCGCGGTGGCCGCTGTGGCGGCGCAGCAGTTCGGCGAAGAGCGTGAGCAGGGTGCTGAACGGGGTGTGACCGTCGCCGCGGCTGCGCTCGCGCAGCCGCTCGGCCAGGTCGGCGCCGATCGACTGGCGCAGCTGCCCGCCGCGGTGGCGGCGCACCGCGCCCGGCCGGGCGAGGCCGGGCAGCGTCAGGCCGAGCGGGACCTCGTCCAGCTCGCGCTTCCAGAAGGCCAGGCCGCGCTCGCGGTCGGCCGTACCGTCGGCGAGGGCGCGCGCGTGCTCCTCGTACGAGCGGGCGGGCGGCAGTTCGGCCCGCTCGCCGCGGACATGGGCGCGGTAGACGGTGAACAGGTCGCGCAGCAGGATCGCGAAGGAGTGCCCGTCGTGGATCAGGTGGTGCTCGACGTGGACCAGCCGGTGGTGGCCGTCGGCGATCCGGACCAGGTGCCAGCGCAGCAGCGGAGCCTGCTCGGTGTCGAGCGGCTCCTCGGCCTCGGCGGCGAGCAGGGTGCGGAACGCGGCCTCGGGGTCCGCCTCGGCGGAGAGGTCGCTGGTGCGCAGCCGCAGCTCGGCCCGGTCGGCGACCCGCTGGGCCGGCAGGCCCTCGGCGCGGGGGACGAGCTCCAGCCGCAGACCGGCGTGGTGGGCGAGGACGGCGGTCAGCCCGGCGCGCAGCGCGTCGGCGTCGAGGGTGCCCCACAGGTCGAGCGCGGCGGTGAAGTTGTAGGCGCGACTGCCCGGCAGCATCTGCTCGTGCAGCCAGACGATCTCCTGCGACGGGGAGAGTGCGAACATGAACGGTTCCCTTGCTGTGGCGGGTGCGTGTTCGGTCGGACGGCGGCGGGCGGCCGCCGGGTCGGCGGTCACCAGGTGGGGCCCGGCCGGGTGTGGCCGGGACCGGTGCCGCCGGTGGGGGCGGGTGCCCGGGGCGCGGGTGGCCCCGGGCGGCCCGGGTGGTGCGGGGTGGTACGGGTGGTTCGGCCGGCCCGAACGGATCGGGCGGGCCCGGTGGGGCTGGGGTGGGGCAGGGTGGGGCTTTTTGGGGGTTCAGGCGGCCTCGGTGGCCGGGACGGACCGGACGGCCGGGTCGAGGTGGTGGCGGAGGGTGGCGAGCAGGTCCTCGAACGCGGCCTCGGCGACGGCGTCCGGGCAGCGGTCGCGGTCCCAGCCGAGGCGGATCAGCAGGTCCTCGCCGTGCGAGGCGGAGACCGCGAGGGGCGCGGCGAGCGGCCGCCCGGCCAGGTGGGTCTCCCGGCCGGCGACCCCGCCGAGGGCCAGCGGCGGCCGGCGGCCGAGGTCCTCGAAGGTCAGCAGTCCGTCCAGCGCGCCGGACCAGCGGGCCCCGCCCGCCCGGGCGGCGTGCACCACCTCGTCGAACGGCGTGTCGGCGTGGTCCAGGTCGTCCCACCAGGCCTCGCCCAGCGTGTCCAGGTCGGCGGCCGGTCCGGGGGCGACGGGGTGCACCAGGGTGTTGAGGAAGCAGCCGAGCACCGGCGGCGCGCCCGGCGGCCGGCCGCCCCACGGGTAGCCGAGGGCGAGCGTCCGCTCCGTCCCGGCGGGCCGGCGCGCGGCCGCCCCGACGGCGTCCAGCAGGGCGGGGAACACCGCGCCCCGGGCGGCGCCGGTCGCGGCGGGCAGCCGGTGGGTGAGCATCCCGGTCGGCGGCGGCGCCTCGGTGTGCCGCGGCGGCGTGGTCGCCGTACCCGCCAGCGCGCCCAGCCGGGCGGCCCAGTGCGCGTGCGAGGCCGGGCCCGCCGCCCGGGCCTCGGCGGCCAGCTGGAGCTCCACGGCCTCGCGGTAGGCGGCGAGCCCGTCGGTGTCAGGGGTAGGCGCCGTACCGTACGGGCCGTCCTCGTCGGACGCCGTCTCGCCGGACGCCGTCTCGTCGTAGGCCGTGCCGAGCTCCGCGGTGACCAGGCCGAGCGACTGCTCGTCGCAGACGGCGTGGTCGAGGGCGACGGCGAGCAGCTCCTCCGCGTCCTGCGGCCCGGCCGCCAGCAGCAGGCGCAGCGCCGGTCCGTCCGTCCGCCAGTCGAGCAGGGCGCGGCGCAGCGCCTCCTCGGCGCTCCCGCCGGGCGCGACGGCGATCCGGGCGACCTCCACCCGGTCGGCGACCGGCGCGGCGGGGGCCAGGCGCAGCACGGGGGTGCCACGCAGGGCCTCGAAGCGGCCGCGCAGGGCGGGGTGCCGGGCGGCCACCCGGTACGCGGCGCGGCGCAGCCGGTCGGGGTCCACGGTGCCGCGCGGGTAGGCGAAGAACAGCGGGACGACGTCGGGACGGCCCTGCGGGTCCATCCGGCGGGTGAGCTGGAAACGCCGTTGGGCGCCGGTCAGCGGGAGCAGCTCCGCCGGGCCGGCGGAGGCGGCGACGGACCGGTACCGGGCGAGGTACGCGGCGGTGATGCTGGGCTGCACGGGGATCTCCGCTCTCGGTTCGTGACCTGACGGGGCGTGTACGGACGTCCCGGGGCGTGCCGGGACGCCCGGTGCGGCCGCCGGTCGGGCCGCCGGGGCACGGCGGGTGGCAGGGTCGGGGAGTCGGGAGCCCGGGGGCTCGGGGGCTCGGGGAGGAGTGGGCTCAGGAGGTCAGGACGCGGCTCGCTCCGGGGCGGCATGGTCCGTACGGTCCGGGGTCTCCAGGGCTTCCGGCCCGGAGGGCTCGGACGGCGCGTCCGACGTGGACGGCTCGGACGGCGCCGACGGCAGGTCCCGCATCCCGCGCAGCGGCGAGAACAGCAGCGGAACGGGCATCAGCAGGGTCCCGGCGGCGCAGACCCACAGGGCGGTGCGCGGTCCGGCCGCGTCGGCCAGCGCGCCGCCGAGGAGGGCGCCCAGCGGCAGGGTGCCCCAGACCAGGAAGCGCATGGTCGCGTTCATCCGGCCGAGCAGGTCGGGCGGGCAGACGGACTGCCGGAAGCTGACCTGGGCGATGTTGTAGACCACCGCGCCGAACAGCACCACCGCCGACCCGACGGCGAAGAGCACGGCACCCGCGCCGCCGCCGGACAGCGGCCAGAGCACCGCGAAGGGGGCCGTGACCAGCGGCGCCAGCCAGATCAGCCGGGCCTGGCCGATCCGTCCGGCCAGCCGGCCCGCGCACAGGGCACCGGCCAGGCCGCCGAGCGCCGACACCGACAGCAGGACGCCGATGGCGCCCGGCGAGAGGTCCAGCACCCGGACCCAGAAGACCGTCTGCACGGCCATCAGCACCGCGCCGAACAGGTTGGCGGTCCCGGTGGCCGCGGCGATCACGCGTAGCAGCGGGTGTCGCAGGACGAAGCCGACGCCCTCGCCGACCTCGGCGCGCAGCGAGCGTCCGGGCACCGGCTCCGGCCGGGGTTCGTCGTCCTTGATGCCGATCAGCAGCAGCACCGAGCCCAGGTAGCCGATCGCGTCGGCCACGATGGCGAGCGGTGCGCCGAGCAGTTGGACCAGCCCGCCGCCGACGCCCGGCCCGGCGATCTGGGCGGTGGAGCGCACGGTCTCCAGCGCGCCGTTCCCGGCGACCAGGTGCTCGCGCGGCAGCAGCCGCGGCAGGAAGGACTGGTGGGCGATGTCGAAGAAGACGGTGGCGATCCCGGTCACCAGGGCGACCAGGTAGAGCTGGGTCATGGTGAGCACGCCGAGTGCGGCGGCCGGCGGGATCGAGCCGACCGCGAGGCAGCGCACCACGTCGGCGCGGATCAGCACGGGCAGCTTGCGCATGCGGTCCACCCAGGCGCCCGCGGGCAGGCCCACCAGCAGGAAGGCCGCGGTCTCGGCCGCGGTGAGCAGGCCGACCTGGAACGGCGGGGCCTCCAGCTCCAGCACCGCGACCAGCGGCAGGGCGACCAGGGTCACCTGACTGCCCACCTGGGCCACGGCTGCACCGGAGAGCAGGCGCCGGAAGTCGCGGTGACCGAGCAGGCGGTCGGGCGTCGGACGGGGCTTGTCGTTCATCTGTACGACTGTCGGTCACCGATTCGCTACCGGGCAACCACTCCGATCGATTCCGGACGTCCGTGACGATGGCCGGAACACATCACCCCGGCCGGCCGGCGCCCCGCTCCCGACCACCCCGCGCCGTGCGCCGCGGACCCCTCCGGGGCCCGGGACCAGCGATCTCCCACGCCGGGGACGTCCGAGCCATGCCAACCCGCCACGATGTCCGTTATTCGGACAGCACCCTCCGCTTCACCGGACGGACGCCTTCAACATGGCCGGATCATGCGTAGCGGTGACTGTCCGTCATCTTCCGTTGGCGAACCCGTGCTAACCGGCACCCGTACGAACGGCCCCGGCACCGCTAGTCCATCCGCTCCCAGCCACGGCGGGTCGGGCGGGTGGTGAGGCGGGGGTCGCGGCTGCGGTAGACGACGTAGGGGCGGAACAGGTACTGGACGGGGGCGCTGAACATGTGGACCAGGCGGGTGAAGGGGAGCAGCGCGATCAGGGCCAGGCCGACGAGGGCGTGGATCCGGTAGGCGAGCGGGACGCCCGCCATCAGGCCGACGTCGGGCCGCAGGGTGAACAGGCTGCGGGCCCAGGGGGCGATGGTGGTGCGGTAGTCGTAGCCGGCGCTGAGGGAGGAGTGCGCCAGTTTGCTCACCAGCCCCAGCACGATCGCCGAGAGCAGCACCAGGTACATCAGCTTGTCGTTGCGGGTGGTGGCCCGCAGCACGGCCGCGGTGGTGCGGCGGCGGTACAGCAGGATCACGATCCCGGCGAGCGTCAGGAATCCGGCCGCGCACCCGGCGAACAGCGAGAGCAGGTGGTAGGCGTGCTCGTCCAGGCCCACCGCGTCGGTCCACGACGCGGGGACGAACAGGCCCACCAGATGACCGGCCAGCACGAAGAGGATCCCGTAGTGGAACATCGGCGAGGCGATGGTGAGCAGCCGGGACTCGTACACCTCGGAGGAGCGGGTGGTCCAGCCGAACCGGTCGTACCGGTAGCGCCAGACGAGGCCGGAGGCCAGCAGCGCGAACACGAGGTAGGGCAGGGCGCCCCAGAGGAAGACGTTCATCGGTGGTCTCCGGTCACGGGTGGTCTCCGGTCACGGCGGCGGGCTCAGCGGACGGCAGAACGGGGAGCAGGCCGAGGTGGCCGTAGGGCGCCGCCCCGGCCTCCAGGCCGACCCGCTCGCCGGGCGGCCCGCCGCGGGCGAGGGCGAGCGCGGCGGCGCGGTCCCGCGGGGAGGGGCCGGGCAGGGTGGCGCAGACGGCGTCGAGCACCAGGGCGTACGGGGTGTCGCGCTCGGTGAGGGCGAGGCGCAGCAGTTCGAGGGCGGGCCGGTGTTCGCGCAGCAGGGCGTCGGAGCCGGTGAGGGCCGCGAACTCCAGCACGGCGGGCAGGAAGTCGGGCAGTTCCCCGCCGGTGAACTCCAGGCCGTGCGCCCGGTAGGCCTCCTTGAAGCGGACCAGCGCCGCGCCGCGGGCCCGGGTGTCGCCGTCGGTCCACCAACTCAGGTACAGGCTGTGGCGCCGGGTGAAGTCGAAGGTCTCGACGTAGTGGGCGGCCAGTTCGGTGGCGGGGAGGGCCTCGGTCCGGTCGAGGAAGGCACGCAGCGGCCCGGCGGCCGGGTGGCGTACGGGGGCGAGCGCCGCGCGCAGGGCGGCCGGCCCGCCCGGGCCCGTGGCGGCGAGGGGGTCGGGGTAGCCGAGGCAGTGGGCGGCGCCGTCGTGCACGATCGCGGTGTCCCGGTTCGTCATGGCTTCGGCTCCTCGTCGCCGGTCTGGCGGGTGCGCAGGGCGTGGAAGTTCTCGACGGTGACCAGCGGCAGGGGGCGCCGCCCGGAGCCGGCGCCGAACGGCCCGTCCTCGGGCAGGCCCGGCGAGCCGGCGTGGTCGACGGCGCACCCGTCGGGGAGCGCCGACTCCTCCAGCCGCCGCGCGTCGGCGCTCGCGGCGGTCGGGATGACGTAGCGGTCCTCGTACTTGGCGACGGCCAGCAGGCGGAACAGCTCCTCGACCTGGTCGCCGCCCAGCCCGACCGCGGCGGCCGCGGCGAGGTCGGGCTCCCGGCCGAGGTTGACGGCGCGCATGTACGAGCGCATCGCGGCGAGCCGGTCCAGCGCGGCGCGCACCGGGCGGGTGTCGCCGGCGGTGAACAGCCCGGCGAGGTACTCCAGCGGGATGCGCAGGGCGTCGATCGCGCCGAAGAGGTTGCCGGCGTCCTCGCCGTCGTGCCCGGCGGCGGCGACCGCCTCGACCACCGGGGACAGCGGCGGGACGTACCAGACCATGGGCAGCGTCCGGTACTCCGGGTGGAGCGGCAGCGCGAGGCGGTAGCGGCAGACGAGGGTGTGGACGGGCGAGCGGCGGGCGGCCTCGATCCAGTCGGGCGGGATGCCGTCGCGTTCCGCGGCGCGCCGCACCTCGGGGTCCTCCGGGTCGAGGAGGACGCCCAACTGGGCCTCGTACAGGTCGCGTTCGTCGCTCACCGAGGCGGCGGCGGTGACCCGGTCGGCGTCGTACAGCAGCACGCCGAGGTAGCGCAGCCGTCCGACGCAGGTCTCGGAGCAGACGGTGGGCAGGCCGATCTCGACGCGGGGGAAGCACAGGGTGCACTTCTCGGCCTTGCCGGTGCGGTGGTTGAAGTAGACCTTCTTGTACGGGCAGCCGGTCACGCACTGGCGCCAGCCGCGGCAGCGGTCCTGGTCGACGAGGACGATGCCGTCCTCCTCGCGCTTGTAGATCGCGCCGGACGGGCAGGCGGCGGAGCAGGCCGGGTTGAGGCAGTGCTCGCAGATCCGGGGCAGGTAGAACATGAAGCTCTGCTCGAACTCGAAGCGGATCCGCTCGCCCACCTCCTCGCGCATCCGCTCCACGTTGGGGTCGGCGGGGGCGTGGCGAGGGGCGCCGCCGAGGTCGTCGTCCCAGTTGGAGGACCACTCGACGCTCATCGGCCTGCCGGTGATCAGCGAGTGCGGCCTGGCCACCGGGTAGTCGTCGCCGAGCGGCGCAGTGGTGAGGGTGTTGTAGTCGTACGTCCAGGGCTCGTAGTAGTCCTTGAGGGTGGGCAGCACGGGGTTGGCGAAGATGGTGGCCAGCTTGTACAGGCGGCCGCCCTGCCGCAGCCGCAGCCGCCCCCGCCGGTCGAGCCGCCAGCCGCCGCGCCACGTCGTCTGGTCCTCGTAGCGGCGCGGGTAGCCGAGTCCGGGGCGGGTCTCGACGTTGTTGAACCACACGTACTCGGTGCCGCGGCGGTTGGTCCAGGTCTGCTTGCAGGTGACCGAACAGGTGTGGCAGCCGATGCACTTGTCGAGGTTCATCACCATGGCGACCTGGGCCATCACCCGCCCGATGGCGGGATCACCTGCCGCGGGAGCGCCGGTCGCGGAACCGGTCATCAGTACCTCACCTCCTGGTCGCGGCGGCGGATCACCGTGACCTCGTCGCGCTGGTTCCCGGTCGGGCCCAGGTAGTTGAAGGCCCAGCTCAACTGGGCGTAGCCGCCGATCAGATGGGTGGGCTTGAGCAGCACCCGGGTGAGCGAGTTGTGGACGCCGCCGCGGCGCCCGGTGGTCTCGGCGCGGGGGACGTTGACCGTGCGCTCCTGGGCGTGGTGCAGGTAGACCGTGCCGGCCGGCATCCGGTGCGAGACGACCGCCCGGGCGACCACCACGCCGTTGCGGTTGACCGCCTCGATCCAGTCGTTGTCCTCGACGCCGATGGCCGCCGCGTCCTCGACGGACATCCAGACCACCTGCCCGCCCCGGGAGAGCGAGAGCATGAAGAGGTTGTCCTGGTACTCGGAGTGGATCGACCACTTGTTGTGCGGGGTGAGGTAGCGGACCGTCACCTCCCGGCGCCCGTCCGGGCCGAGGGCGGGCTCGCCGAAGAGCCGGCGCATGTCGAGCGGCGGCCGGTAGACCGGCAGGGCCTCCCCCAGTTCGTGGATCCAGTCGTGGTCGACGAAGAAGTGCTGCCGGCCGCTGAGGGTGTGCCAGGGCTTGAGGTGCTCGGTGTTGAGGGTGAACGGGCTGTAGCGGCGCCCGCCCGCCTCGATGCCGGACCACTCCGGTGAGGTGATCACGGGGGCCGGAGCGGCCTGGGTGTCGGCGTAGCCGATCCGCCGGCCCTCCTGTTCGGCGGCGAGCGCGGCCATCGGCCGGCCGGTGCGCTCCTCCAGCGTGCGGAACCCCTGGGTGGCCAGCCGGCCGTTGGTGGTCCCGGACAGCGCGAGGATGGTGTTCGCGGCCTTGATCGCCGTGTCCAGGGCCGGACGGCCGTCGGCGGGGCCGCCGCGGACCACGCCGTTGAGCGCCAGCAGGTCCGCCACCTCGCGGTCCGGGTGCAGCACGATCCCCTTGGCGGGCAGGCCGGCCCGCTCCACCAGCGGCCCGAGGGAGGCCATCTTCGCCCCGACGGCGGTGTAGTCGCGCTCGACGACGGCCAGGTTCGGCACGGTCACGCCGGGCACCGGCTCGCACTCCCCCAGCCGCCAGTCGCGCTCCACCCCGCCGGGCTGCGCCGTCTCACCGGGGGTGTCGTGCTGCAGCGCGGTGGCGACCAGGTCGTACCGGGTGTCCAGGTGCCCGCGGGCCAGTTCGCTCAGCCGGCCGGCGATCGCGTGGAAGGCCTCGAAGTCGGTCCGGGCCTGCCAGGGCGGGTCGATGGCCGGGGTGAAGGCGTGCACGTACGGGTGCATGTCGGTGGAGGACAGGTCGTGCTTCTCGTACCAGGTCGCGGCGGGCAGCACGACGTCCGACAGCAGGGTGGAGGAGGTCATCCGGAAGTCCAGCGAGAGCAGCAGGTCGAGCTTGCCCTCCGGGGCCTCGGGGTACCAGCGCACGTCCCGGGGGCGCTGGTGCTCGGCGGCCTCCTCGGCGCGCAGTGAGGAGTGGGTGCCGAGCAGGTGCCTGGTGAAGTACTCGGCGCCCTTGCCGGAGGAGCCGAGCAGATTGGCGCGCCACAGGGTCATCACCCGGGGCCAGTTGGCCGGCGCGTCGGGGTCCTCGCAGGCGAACCGCAGGTCACCGGTACGCAGCAGACCGGCCACGTACGCCGCCGGGTCGCCGCCGCCACCCGCCTGCCGGGCGCGGGCCTCGTCGGCGAGGTCCAGCGGGTTGCGGTCGAAGGTCGGGTACGAGGGCATCCAGCCCAGCCGGGCGGAGCGGGCGAGCAGGTCGACGGCGGCCAGTCCGGCGAAGCGTCCGGTGCCGAGCGGCGAGGCGTGGACGTCCGCAGAGAAGGTGTCGTAACGCCACTGGTCGGTGTGCAGGAAGAACCAGCCCGTGCCGATCATCTGGCGCGGCGGGCGCGCCCAGTCCGTCGCCCCCGCCAGGGTCGCCCAGCCGGTGGCCGGACGGCACTTCTCCTGGCCGACGTAGTGCGCCCAGCCGCCGCCGTTGCGGCCCTGGCAGCCGGTGAGGGTGAGCAGCGCCAGGAAGGTGCGGTAGATCGTCTCGGAGTGGAACCAGTGGTTGGTCCCGGCGCCCATCAGGATCATGCAGCGGCCCCGGGACTCCTCGGCGGTGCGCGCGAACTCCCGGGCGACGCGGACCGCCTGGGCCGCCGGCACGGAGGTGTGCCGCTGCTGCCAGGCGGGGGTGCCGGGGCTGTCCGGGTCCTCGTACGAGGCGGGCCAGTCGCCCGGCAGGCCCGGGCGGGCGACGCCGTACTGGGCGAGCAGCAGGTCGTACACGGTGGTGACCAGCGGCCCGTCCGGTCCGCCGAGCCGGACGGCCGGGACGCCCCGGCGCAGGACGCGGTCCCGCTCGTCGCCCTCGGTGTCGAAGCGCGGCAGCAGGACCTCGACGGGGGCGGCGCCGGCCTCCTCGTGCAGCGACAGGCGCGGGCGCAGGTCCTGGAGGTCGAGGTTCCACCGTCCCCGGCCGGACTCCGTCCAGCGGAAGCCGAGCGAGCCGTTGGGCACCGCCGGACGGCCGGTCACCTCGTCGAGGACGACCAGCTTCCACTCGGGCGCCTCCTCCCCGCCACCGGTGCCGTCGAGGTCGGCGGCGCGCAGGAACTTGTCCGGGACGAGGGCGCCGTCCCGGTCGGCCAGGGTGACCAGGAACGGCAGGTCGGTGAACCGCCGCACGTAGTCCTCGAAGAACGGCGTGCGCCGCTCGACGAAGAACTCCTTGAGGATCACGTGCCCCATCGCGAAGGCCAGCGCCCCGTCGGTGCCCGGGTGCGGGTGCATCCACTCGTCGGCGAACTTGGTGCTGTCCGCGTAGTCCGGGGAGACCACCACCACCTTCTGGCCCCGGTAGCGGGCCTCGGCCATCCAGTGCGCGTCGGGGGTGCGGGTGACCGGCACGTTGGAGCCCCACATCAGCAGGTAGGCCGCGTCCCACCAGTCGCCGGACTCCGGGACGTCGGTCTGGTCGCCGAACACCTGCGGGGAGGCCACCGGCAGGTCCGCGTACCAGTCGTAGAAGGAGAGCATCGGCGCGCCGATCAGCGCGTGGAAGCGGGCGCCCGCCGCGTGCGAGACCATCGACATGGCCGGGATCGGCGAGAAGCCGGCGATCCGGTCCGGCCCGTACTCCTTGATGGTGTGGACGTGGGCGGCGGCGACGATCTCCACCGCCTCCTCCCAACTCGTCCGCACCAGGCCGCCCTTGCCGCGGGCCCGCTGGTAGGCGCGGCGCCGCCCGGGGTCCGACTGGAGGTCCGCCCAGGCCAGCACCGGGTCCTTCAGCCGGCCCAGCGCCTCGCGGTACAGCTCCAGGAGCTTCCCGCGGACGTACGGGTGACGCACCCGGGTCGGCGAGTAGGTGTACCAGGAGAAGGCCGCGCCCCGGGGGCAGCCGCGCGGCTCGTACTCGGGCCGGTCCGGGCCGACCGAGGGATAGTCGGTGGCCTGGGTCTCCCAGGTGATGATCCCGTCCTTGACGAACACCTTCCAGCGGCAGGAGCCGGTGCAGTTGACGCCGTGTGTGGAGAGCACGACCTTGTCGTGGCTCCAGCGGTCCCGGTAGAAGACGTCGGACGCGGTGCCGCCCTCGATCCGGACGCTGTGCAGGTCGGGCGCCGGGGTGCCGGGACGGAAGAACCGGCCGGCCCGGAGCAGCGGGGCACCCGGCTCGCTCGTCGGCTCCTGCACCACGGCTCCTCCGTCGTCGCCCGGACACGCATTCCCCCATCGAATCCGCCGGGCGGGCACGGGCGCGTCCCGGAAGGGCCGAACGGGTGGCCGGGCGGCACGGGCGGCGACGGCGGCCGTCCCCCGGCTGGCACTACCGGCACACGCGGGCTGCGATGGAGCCATGAACGCGCGCGGCATCTCCCGCTGGGCCGGGCTGCCCCCGGCCACCGGCGCGGCGGTGATGGCGACCGGCATCCTCTCGGTCGGCCTGCACCTGACCGGTTTCGAGGTGCTCTCGGTCCTCGACCTGGTGCTGGCCGGGGTGCTCTGGCTGCTCCTCGCGGGCGGCTTCGCAGCGCTGCTGCTGACCGACCGCCACGGATGGGCCGCCCGGGCCGACACCCCACCGGCCCTCACCGCCGTCGCCGCCACCACCGTCCTCGGCGTCCGCCTGGACCAGATCGGGTGGACCGCGGTCGCGGCGGTGCTGCTCGTCCTGGCGACCGCGGCCTGGGCGGTGCTGCTGCCGGCGGTGCTGGAGCACCTCCCCAGGCCCGCGCCCGGCGCGGCCTTCCTGATCTGCGTGGCCACCGAGGGCCTGGCGGTGCTGGCCGCCGTCCTGGCCCCGCAGGCCGGCGACTGGCTGGCCTGGACGGCGCTGGCGCCGTTCCTGCTGGGGCTGACCCTGTACGTCGAGGCGCTGGTCCGCTTCGACCTGCGGCAGCTGACGGCCGGGGCCGGCGACCACTGGGTGGCCGGCGGGGCGCTCGCCATCTCCGCCCTGGCCGCCTCCAAGCTCCTCGCCTCGGGCGCCTGGACGGGCTCGGCGCACGCCGCGCTGCGCACGACCACCCTGGTGCTGCTCGGGCTCTCGCTGGCCTGGTACGCGGTGCTGGTCTGCGCCGAGGTCGCCCGGCCCCGGCTCCACTACGACATCCGCCGCTGGTCCACGGTGTTCCCGCTCGGGATGACCGCCGTCGCCACGCTCTCCGCCTCGGCCGCCGCCGGCCTCCCGTGGCTCGACACGCCGGGCCGGGTGCTGCTCTGGATCGCGGTGGCGGTCTGGCTGCTCACGGCGTACGGCGCCGGGCGCGCCGTCCTCGCCGCCCGGGCGACACGCCCGACCCCGGCTGCCCGCCGCGGCTGACGTGCCGGACGGCTCAGGCCGGGACGGAGAGCGCCCGGTGGTACTCGGCCAGGGCCGCCGCGGTGCCGGCCAGCGGGAAGCGGGCGCCGAGCTGGCCGTCCGGGCGGACCACGAAGCCGGTCGGCCCGTCGGGACGGTAGAGCCGGGCGAACTCCCCGGCCGCGTCCCGGTACCCGGGCACGCCGGCACCGGACCGGGCCCCTTCCGCCGCCTCGGCCGCCTCGGCGGCGAGGATCGCGACCACCGGCAGCCCGCCGCCCGTCTCCCGCGCCGCCGCGGCGGCGGCCCCGGCCACGGCGGCCGGGTCGGCCGCGTACAGCAGCAGCACATGGCCCGGGCGGCCGCGCAGGACGTCGAGCAGGCGCAGCGGGTAGGCGGCCAACGGCGTGCTCAGGCCCGCGCAGTCCGGGGCCCGGTCACCGGGCTGGGGCGCGTCGGCGGGCCCGTGCGGCGGGCCGGCGAGCGGGCCGCCGCGGTAGCCGACCAGCAGCTGGGCCTCGCGCCGCAGCAGGGTGTCCGGGTCGTCGGGGTCGCCCTCGTAGCCGTGCACGGAGTGCCGGACGGTCCGGCCGACGACCTCCTCGCCGACCGGGCGGCGTTCGGCGTCGTAGCTGGTGAGCAGGGCGGGGCCGGCCACGCCGCGGACCACCAGGGCGAGCTTCCAGGCCAGGTTGGCGGCGTCCTGGATACCGGTGTTCATGCCCTGGGCGCCGGTGGGCGGGTGGATGTGGGCGGCGTCGCCCGCGACGAAGACCCGGCCCTCGCCGTAGCGGTCGACGATCCGGTGGCTGATCCGGAACACCGAGGACCAGCGCAGGTCGGACACGGTCGCCGGCTCGGGGCCCAGCCGGTCGACGACGGCCTGGACGTGCGACAGCTCCGGGCGCCGGCCGCCCTCCAGGCCGTGCGCCACGCCGTCGCCCGTGGCGCCCGCCGTGGAGAGCTCGGGCGCGACCAGCATCGACATCCGGTACCGGCCGCCGGGCAGCGGGATGCAGACCAGCACGTCGTCCGCGCCGCCGTCCACGGCGCGCCGGGTGGAGCGCACGCCGTAGCCGGACGGCAGGTCCCAGTCGGCCTCGACGTCGGCGAGCATGTACTCCTCGGCGAAGGCGCCGCCCTCGAAGCGCAGCCCGAGCCCCTTGCGCACCAGGCTGTGCGCGCCGTCGCAGCCGATCAGGTAGCGGGCCCGGACCTCCTCCCCGCCCCCGTCGGCGGTGGCCAGCCGTGCGGTCACCGCGTCCTCGTCCTGGGTGAAGGAGAGCAGCTCGGTGCCGCGCTCGATCCGGGTGCCGAGGCCCGCGACGTACTCCTCCAGCAGGCGCTCGGTCGCGTACTGCGGCAGCGCGGCGAAGCCGTACGGCACCTCGGGCGGCAGGGTCAGCTCCATCCGCGCCGTGAGGGCGCCGTCGACGTACACCAGCTGGCCGCGCAGCGGTTCGGCGGCCTCCAGGACGGCCCGGGCCAGGCCCATCCGGTCCCAGATCTCCAGGGTGCGCGGCTGGATGCCCACCGCCTTGGCGTACGGGAGTCGCTCCGGCAGGCGGTCGACCAGCCGGCAGCCCACCCCGTGCCGGCGGAGTTCGGCGGCCGCGCTCAGGCCCACCGGGCCCGCCCCGACGACCAGTACGTCGACGGTCCGGCCGTCTGCCACTGCCACGGGTACCTCCGGTGCCGAGCCTGCCCCGTCCTCCATCGTCGTCCGCCGGACCGTGACCGGCGAGCCGGGCAGGTCCGGGCAGGTCCGGGCACACCGGGCGGCTCCTGTGCACCCTCCGTGAAGGGCCCTCCACGCCTTCTCGACAGGAGCCCCGGCGGAGGAGAGGATCATGCCGGGATCGCTTCGACCGGTCCCGGAGGAACGCGACGCAACGGCCCGGTGAACTCCTGCTCGTGACGATCGGCCGGACACCCCGGGCCCGGCAGCAAGGGGAGGCAGTGGTGTTGCGACCGGCGGTGGACACGCGCGGGACCGGGGGCACGGCGGACGGGTCGTCCCCGGGTCCCTGGGTGGGACGGGAACTCGAACTGGCCCGGCTCGTCGGGGCGGTGACCGGGGCGCACCGCGCCCGGCGGGTCGTGGTGGTCGAGGGGGCGCCCGGCATCGGCAAGACCCGGCTCCTCGCCGAACTGGCCGACCGGGCCGCGGCGGCCGGCCTGGACGTCCGCCGGGCGTCGGCCACCTGGTCGGACCGGGAGGTGCCGTACGGGCTGCTGCTGAACGCCCTGGGTCACTGCCCGGTGCGCAACCTCCTGGAGGAGTTCAGCGAGCAGCCCGCCACCGGCGCGGCCCAGCGCCACCGCCGCCACCGCCGGCTGCGGGACGCCCTGCTGAACGGCGAACGCCGGACCGTGCTCGTCCTGGACGACCTGCAGTGGGCCGACCAGGAGTCCCTGCAACTGCTCGGGCACCTGCTGCGCGGCCCGGCCGACGAGCGGCTGGCCTGCGTGCTCGCCCACCGCGCCGGCGGCTGCCCGCCCTGGCTGGCCCGGGCCCTCTCGGACGCCGACACCCTGCGGATCGTGCTCGGCCCGCTCGCCGGGGCCGACGCGGTACGGCTGGCGCCCGCCGCCACGTCCGCCCACCGGCGGCTGTACCTCACCGCGGGCGACGGCAACCCGCGCCAGCTGCGCGCGCTGCACTCGCTGGCCGCCGGACTGGCCCCCGAACTCGTCGGCGAGCTGGCGGACGCGCTCGCCGCGGGCGACCCGCGCGCGGTGGGCCGGCTGGACGGCTGGCACCCGGACCCCGATCTGCTGGGCGAGTTCAACACCCTGCCGGGCCGCGCCCGGCTGGTGCTCACGGCCGCCGCGGTCGCCGGGCCGGAGTTCGACCCCGCGCTCGTCGCCGAGGTGGCCGCGCTGCCCGCGGAGGAGATCGGCACCGTCCTCGACGACCTGGTCGACCACGGCTGCCTGGTCGGCGCCGCCGGGTGGTACCGGTTCCGCCGGCCGCTGCTGGGCGCCGTCGGCTACCGCCTGGCCGGTCCGGGCCGGCGCGCCGAGGGCCACCGGCGGGCCGCCGCCCACCTCGACCGGCGCGGGGACGCCCCCCGCGCCTGGGCCGACCACGCCGAACACCTCGCCCACACCGCCACCGACGAGGAGCTCACCCGGCTGGTCGACACCGCCCGTGCCCAGCTCGACCAGGCGCCCGAGACCAGCGTCCGCCGGCTGCGCATGGTGCTGCGGGCGCTCGCCGACCGGCCCGGCCACCCGCAGCGGCGGCGGGCCGCGCTGCTGCTCGGACGGGCGCTGACGGTGACCGGCCGGCTCGACGAGGCGGCCGAGCTGCTGGCCCCGCTGCTCACCGGGCCGGACGGGAGCCGGGCGCAGGCCGCCGACCTGCTCGCCATGGGCGAGCGGTTACGCGGCCGGGGCGAACGCGCGTACCGGCTGCTGAACGACGGCGGGGAGCCGGGCGGCACGGGACCGGCGCCGGTGGCGCGGGGGGTGCGGGAGCCCGTCCCCGCGCGGGCCCCGCGGCAGGCCTCCGACGGCGTCCGGTGCCGGCTGCGGCCCGGGGACACCGGTCCGGACGACCGTCCCGGCGGCGCGGACGGGCCCCGCGAGCACCCCGACGGCCCGCCCCGCCCGCCGTACGCGGCCGACGCGCCGGGCCGCTCCGGCCCGTCCCGCTCCGACGGCCCGTCCCACGCCGGCGCCGCGCACGCCGACGGCCCGGCCGACTCCGGCGGCCGGGCGCACGGCTCGGCGGAGGCCGAACTCCAGCTGGCGAGAACCGAGATGATGAACGCCCGGTGGGGCCGATGTCTGGACCGGCTCGACGCCATGGCGCTGCCCTCGGCCCGCCCCGAGGTGGCCGCCGCCGCGCACACCCTGCGCAGCCTCGGCCGGATGGTGAAGGGCGACGTCGTGGGCGCCCACGACGCGCTGGACGCGGCCGAACGCCTCGCCGACTCCCTCACCGGCAGCGAACGGCTGCGGCTGCTCGGCGGCCTGTCCGACCTCTGCTGGGCGGAGATCCTGCTGGAGCGCCCGCACCGCTGCGCCCGCCGGGTCGAGGAGGCCGTCGCCCTCGCGGAGGCCCACCGGCACCGCTACCTGCTGCCCGAACTGCACGTCGTCCGGGCGGCGTTGCTCGCCGCGTCCGGCCCGCTGGACGAGGCGCTCGCGGCGGCCGAGACGGCGCTGCGGCTGGCCGGATCGCTCGGCACCGCGGAGGTGCTGGCGCCGGCCGCCGCGCTGCGGCTGCGGGCCGTGCTGTGGGGCTCCGGGGCCGAGGCCGCCGGGCCCGCGCTGGCACTGCTGGAGGGCTGCCCCGAGCCGGACAACTGGATGTGGGCGGGCTTCGTCCGGCACGTACGGGTCGAGTGCTCGGTGGCGATGGGCCGCCCGCTGGCGCCGCAGGAGGCGGTCCGGCTGCTCGGGATCACGGGGCGGCGGGACGACCCGATGTCCGTCCACGGCCACGACCTGGCCGCCGCCGTCTGGGCACGCGCGGGGAACGCCGAGGAGGTCGCCCGGCACGCCGCTCAGGCGGCCCGGGTCGGCCGGGTCACCGGGCTGACCGTGGCGGACGGCGTCGCGCAGTTCGCCGAGGCCCGGCTGCTCGCGGTGCGCGGCGAGCACGCGCGGGCGGCGGAGCTGGCGGTGCGGGTGGGCGGGCAGCTCGCGGCGGCGGGGATGCCGGTCAAGGCCGGCCAGGCGTACCTGCTGGCGGCCCGGTCCGTGGGGCGGCCGGGGGCGGGGCGGCCGTCGGCCGGCGGCGCGGAGTTCGAGCGGGCACTCGCCGCGGCGGAGGACCAGTTCGGCCGGGCCGGCGCGCACGCGCTGCGGGCGGCGGCCGCGGAGCTGCGGCACTCCTACCCGCCCGCGGGCAGCGCGGACGGGTACGACGCGGCCGGGTACGGCGCGACCGGCCGGGCCGGGGGCGGCAGGCGCGAGGAGGGCGGCCGGCGGGACGACGGCGGCCGGTCCGCCGCGTCCGGGGACCGCGTGCTGTCGGCCCGGGAGCGCGAGATCGCCGACCTGGTCGTCGAGGGCCTCACCAACCAGGGCATCGCCGCCCGGCTGTTCGTCAGCGTCCGCACCGTGGAGACCCATCTGACGCACGTCTACCACAAGTTGGGCATCAGCCGGCGCGGCGCCCTGGCCCGCGCGCTGGACGCCGTCTGAGGCCCGGCGCCCCTGGTCGGGTGCCCTGCGCCCGGCCCTGACCCCCCGGCCGTGACCGACCGGCCCTGACCGCACCGGCCCTGACCGCACGTCCCTGACCGCACTCCCTGACCGACCCTCCCTTAAGGCCGGCGGCGGGCCCGCGCAATCGGGGATTCCCGCAGCCGTCCCCGCCCCGGCCGCTACGGGGAACCCCTGCGGGTTTCCACGATCTGCCGGGCGCCCCCGCCGCACTAGCGTCCCTTCCCGTGCCCGGCCGACGCCGGGAGCACGGCCCCCGCAGGCTGACCCGTCCGGAGGGCACCGCCGTTGTCAGCGACGGCGGTGCCCTCGACGGCCGGCCGGCTCGGGGGCGGGCGGGGACGGCGAGCGGATGGGGAGGCGGCAGGTGCAGGAGGCAGGGTCGTTCGGTGACGGTCGAGGGACGGGCGAGGGGCCGGGGCGGTTCCGCCTTCGGGGACTGGCGCAGGCCGTCCTCGCCGAGTACGGGGCCCACGACTGGACCGTGACGGAGGACCGGACCTGGTGCCGGGTCATGCCGCCCGGACGCGACGAGCGGGTCCAGGGCTGGAAGCTGCACCTGTCGGCGACCCGGCTGTCCGCGCCCGAGGTGGTGCACCGCGCGGCGACCGTCCTGGTGGAACACGGTTGCGGCTTCAAGTTCGCGCGGAGCATCGCCCTGGTCGAGGAGCTCACCTCGGACCGCACCGACCGCGCGCAGTGCGGCAAGATCGTCACCTGCTACCCCGCCGACGACGAGCAGCTGCGCATCCTGGCCGCCGCCCTCGACGAGGCCACCGCCGGCCTGCCCGGGCCGGCCATCCTCTCCGACCGGCGCTACCGGCCGGGCAGCCTGGTGCACTACCGCTACGGCGTCTACGGCGGGGTGCCGGTGCTGACCAACGACGGCAGCCACGAACTGCGCCTGGAGGCGCCGGACGGCACCCTCGTCGAGGACGTCCGCAAGCCGTGGTTCTGCCCGCCGCCGTGGGCCGTGCCGCCCTTCCCCGGCGCGCCCGGGCGCCCCGCCGCCGCGCCCCGCAGGCCCGGCCCGGTGCTGCTCGTCGACCGGTACGAGATCCGCGAGGCCATCCGGCACTCGGCCCGCGGCGGCGTCTACCGGGGCGTCGACCACCGGACCGGCGCGGACGTGGTGATCAAGCAGGCCCGCGCGCACGTGGGCACCCGGGTGACCGGGGAGGACGCCCGCGCCTCGCTGCGCCGCGAGGGCTCGCTGCTCGCCGAACTCGCCGGCATCGCCGCCGGGCACGTCGACCTGTTCGACGTCGACGGACACACCTTCCTCGTCCAGGAGGCCCTGCCCGGCACCACCCTGACCCAGTGGGTGCAGGACGAGCTGGACCGCACCGACCGCACCGGCGGCCTGGCCCCGGAGCTGGTGCGGGACCTCGCCCGCCGGCTCGCCGCGCTGCTGGCCCAGGTGCACGCCCGGGGGCTGGTCTACCGCGACTTCACCCCGAACAACATCATCGTGGGCCCGGACGGCGGGCTGCGGCTGATCGACCCCGAGCTCGCGAGCCGGCCCGGCGAGTGGACCACCCGTGGCTTCACCGAGGGCTTCGCCGGTCCCGAGGTCACCGACGGGCCGCGCTTCGGCCCCTCCCCCGGCCCCGAGTCGGACCTCTTCGCGCTCGGCGCGGTCCTGTTCTACCTGGCCCTCGGCACCTCGCCGCTCTTCCCCGAGGACCGGCCCGAACCCTCCGCCCACCGGCCCCGGATCGCCGGGATGCTCGCCGTGTCCGGCGCCCGCAACCGGGCCGCCCGCCAGCTCGCCCCGGCCGTGCTCGGCCTCACCGCCGACGACCCCGCCGCGCGCTGGACCCTGGAACGGCTCGACGCGTTCCTGGACGGACCCGGCGAGCCGACCGGCCGCGGTGGCACCGACCCCGACGGGGACCGGCTCGACCCCGCCCGGCAGCAGCGCCTGATCGACGACGGCCTCGCCCACCTGCTCGCCACCCTGCCCGGCCCCGGCCGGGACACCCGCCGTCTCTGGCCCAGCACCGACTTCGGCGACGGCACCGACGCCTGCAACGTGCAGCACGGCGCCGCCGGTGTGCTCGGCCTGCTGACCCTCGCCGACGGGCACACCGGACGCGAGGACGTCCGCGCCGCCCTGGCCGGCGTCGCCGGCTGGATCGACCGGCGGCGCACCGCCGTCCCCCGGCTGCTGCCCGGCCTCTACTTCGGCCGCGCCGGCACCGCCTGGGCCCTGCACGACGCCGCCCGCCGCCTCGACGACCGGGACCTCGCCGACCACGCCGTCGAGCTGGCCCTGGCCCTCCCGGTGCGCTGGCCCAACCCGGACGTCTGCCACGGCACCGCCGGCAGCGCGCTCACCCAGCTCCACCTGTGGCACGCCACCGGACGCGAGGACTTCCTCCGGCGTGCGGCCGAGGCCGCCGACGACCTGCTGGCCGCCGCCGAGTACGCGGACGGCCGGGTCTGGTGGCCGGTCCCCGCGGACTTCGACTCGACGCTGGCCGGCATCCGCCACCTCGGCTTCGCCCACGGCGTCGCCGGCGTCGGCTGCACCCTGCTGGCCGCCGCCCGGGCCACCGGCGACCGGCGCTACCTGGACGCCGCCGTCGCCGCCGGGAACACCCTGGCCGCCGAGGCCGAACGCGGGCCGTGGGGGGCCCGCTGGCGCACCGACCGGGACGACGCGCCCGGCACCGGGATGCTCTACCACTGGTGCAGCGGGGCGTCCGGCGTCGGCACCTTCCTGCTGCGGCTCTGGCAGGACACCGGCGACCCCGCCCACCTGGAGCTCGCCGAGGCGGCCGCGCTCGCCGTCCGGCAGGCGCGGTGGAACTCGCCCACCGCGGCCTGCCACGGCCTGGCGGGCAACGGCGAGTTCCTGCTCGACCTCGCCGACGCGGCCGGCGGCCCGTACCGGGACTGGGCGCAGGAGCTGGCGGCCGCGCTGTACGCCCGGCACACCACCCGGGACGGCCGCCTGCTGATCGCGGACGAGAGCGGGCAGGCGGTCACCGCCGACTACAACGTCGGGCTGGCCGGTGTCGTCGGCTTCCTGCTCCGGCTGCGCCACGGCGGTCCCCGTCCGTGGATGGCCGACGGCCCGGCCGCCCACGCGCTCGCCCCGGCCGGCCGTACGGCGGTGCGGGCGTGAGCGCCACCGCCCTGACGGGGGCCGCGGAGACCTTGGTGACGGGTGCGGAGGTGACGAGTGCCGAGGTGACCGTCCGGACGAGCTTCCGGTTCTCCGCCGACGGCCTGCGCGCCGCCTGCGTGGCCACCGACGCCGAGGGACGCCACCTGGCCGAGAGCTGGAGCCTGGGCCGGTCCGGACCTCGCCCCGACCTGCGGACCGGCCTGGGCTCCGACCCCACCTGGACCCAGCTGCTCCCGCTCGACGACACCGCCCTGCTGGCCTCCTGGTACGGCGCGGGCGGCGCCCAGTCACTGGCCCGGCTGACCGCCGACGGGCACGAGGACACCGTGCCCGTCCCCACCGGGCGGCCGCTGCGGCTGCTGCCGGCGCCCGCCGGTTCGGGCCTGCTCGCCCTCGGGGTGAGCGGCGGCGCGGCCCGGGACACCCAGGTGATCGCGGTGCACCCGACGGGGACCCGCTTCGAGGAGCTGGCCCGGGTGCCGGGGACGCTGCTCGGCGGGACGGTGCTCGGCCACCGGGTGCTGTTCACCCGGCTGCTCGACGAGATCCCGAGCCCGCTCGTGCTGGACCTCGCCGACGGCACGGTCCGCGGCCTGCCGTCCGTCACCGGGCCGGCCCACGTCCTGGCCGCGGCCGCCGGGCGGGTACTGCTCGCGCGGACCGCCCCCGGGGGTGCCCGCCTGGTGCTGGCCGACCTGGACGGCGGCGCGCCGCCGCGCCCGGTGGTGGGCGACACCGGCCTGCCCGGCGCCGTCCACCCGCTGGCCGTCGACCCGGACGGCCGCGAGCTGGCCCTGCTCACCACCTGCGGCGCCAGGTCCTTCCTCACCCTGCTGGACCCGGACTCCGGCGCCGCCCGCCGGATCGGCATGCCGGCCGGCGAACTGCAGCCGGCCGGCGCCTGGACCCGGCACGGGCTCTGGCTCCCCCACTCCGACCCCGGCCGGCCGCGCGCACTCGGCTGGCTCCCGCCCGGCAGCACCGAACTCGCCCTGCCGGAGCCGCCCCCGCGCCCGTACCGGCCGGCCCGCCTGGAGACCCTCCCCGGCGCGGACGGCCCGGTCGAGGCGGTGCTGTACGGCCCCGACTGGCGCACCGCCCGGCACCTCGTGGTCGCGCTGCACGGCGGCCCCAACAGCCGGTGGACGCTCGGCTTCGACCCGTTCCTGCAGGCGCTCGCCCGCGCCGGCGTGGCCGTGGTCGCGCCGAACCCGCGCGGCAGCACCGGCTACGGCGCCGCCCACACCCTCGCCATCGCCGGGCGCTGGGGCGGCCCGGACCTCGCCGACGTGGCCGGCGTCGCGCGCTTCCTGCGCCACGGACGCGCCCCCGGGCTCGACCGGCCCGCCCTGTACGGGGTCAGCTACGGCGCCTACCTGGCCCTGCTGGCGGCGGCCACCGAACCCGACGGCTGGTCCGCCTGCGCGGCGGTGGCCCCGTTCCTGTCCGGGCCGCGGCTGCACGCCGACGGATCGGCGCAGGTCCGCGGCATGGTCGAACGGCTGGACGGGCTGACCCCCGTCGAGGACGACCTCGGACCGCGGGACGTCGAGGCCCTGGCACCCGCCCTGCGCGCCCCGCTGCTGCTGGTGCACGGCGCCCGCGACGACTCCGTCCCGGTCGCGCACTCGCGGGCGCTGGCCGAACGGCTGACGGCCCTGGGCCGCCGGCCCGGCGCCGACTTCCACTACCTGGAGCTTCCCGACCGCGGCCACGCCGCGCTCGGGACGGGAACCGACGACCCGGTCGTCGCATCGGTCGTCCGGTTCCTCACCGGGCGGGGCCCCACCCCCGTGGGCCCCGCCTGATCCGCACCGCCTCGCACGGCCCACGCCGTGCTGTGCCGTGCCGTGCCGTCGCATCCCGTCCCGGAAGGAGGTGATCACCGATGGAACTCGACCTGGACGCCCTGGAGCGGCTCCCCGCCGAGGAGGAGCAGACCGGTCCCTGCAGCTACACCTGCCGCGTCACCTGCCCGTACACCTCGCCCGACGCCTCGTGACCACGGGCCGGCACCCCGCCGGCCCCCGTCACGCGGCACCCCGTTTCTTGGAGAGGAACCCTCATGGAACTCGACCTGGACGCCCTGCAGCAGCTGCCCGCCGAGGAGGAGCAGGCCACCGCCTGCCAGTTCTCCTGCTCGGTCAGCTGCCCGTACACCTGCCTGGCCACCGGCGGGGCGTAACACCGCCCGGGCCACCACGGCGGGCCCCGTCGCGGCCGCGTGCCGCGGGGGCCCGGCGCAGGGGCCCGTCGTAGGGGCCCCGTCGTAGGGGCGGACCCGCCCATCCGTTGAACCTGCCGAAAGGAACACCGCCATGGAGCTCGAACTCGACCTCGACGCCCTGCAGCAGCTGCCCGCCGAGGAGGAGCAGACCAGCATCTGCAAGTTCTCCTGCTCGGTCAGCTGCCCGTACACCTGCCTGTCCACCGGCGGGGAGTAACACCGCCCGGGCCACCACGGCGGGCCCCGTCGCAGGGGCCTGCCGTGGAGCCCGCCGTAGGGCGGACCCGCCCACCCGTTGAATCCGCCGAAAGGAACACCGCCATGGAGCTCGACCTCGACCTCGACGCCCTGCAGCAGCTGCCCGCCGAGGAGGAGCAGACCACCGCCTGCCGGATCTCCTGCAAGGTCAGCTGCAAGGCCACCTGCCTGGCGACCGGCAAGTAGAGCGACCGAAAGGACTCCGGTCATGGAGATCGACCTCGACGCCCTGCAGCAGCTCCCCGCCGAGGAGGAGCAGGCCACGGAATGCCGCTGGAGCTGCTGCACGAGCTGCCCGTTCACCTGCAACGCCAGCGCCATCTGACGGGCCGGCCGCAACCGCAGCCGCCTCCGGACCACCCCGCCGGGGCTCCCCGGCGGGGCCACCACACCAGGAAGGAACACCCCCATGGAGCTCGAACTCGACCTCGACGCCCTGCAGCAGCTGCCCGCCGAGGAGAACCAGGCCGGCATCTGCGGCTACACCTGCCGCACCACCTGCCCGAACACCTGCGGCGTCACCGGCGCCTGACAGCCGCCCGACGCCTCCGGACCACCCCGCCGGGGCTCCCCGGCGGGGCCACCACACCAGGAAGGAACACCCCCATGGAGCTCGAACTCGACCTCGACGCCCTGCAGCAGCTGCCCGCCGAGGAGGAGCAGACCACCGCCTGCGGCTACACCTGCCGCGTCACCTGCCCGGCCACCTGCGGCGTCACCGGCGCCTAGTCACGGCCGTCTGACGCAGCCCCACCACCCCGCCGGGGCTCCCCGGCGGGGCCCACTCCCGGGAGGAGCACCCTCATGGAGCTCGAACTCGACCTCGACGCGCTGCAGCAGCTGCCCGCCGAGGAGGACCAGGTCGGTATCTGCGGCCGTTCGTGCCAGGTGACCTGCATCAACACCTGCCTGGGCACCGGCATCTGACACCGGCGTCCGGCGGCCCGGCAGGGCCGTGCCGCACCACGCGATCCACCCCGCGATCCGCCCCGCCGGGACGACCCGGCGGGCACCCTCACCCGGAGAGGAACATCCCCGTGGAGCTCGAACTCGACCTCGACGCCCTGCAGCAGCTGCCCGCCGAGGAGAACCAGGCCGGCCGCTGCAGCTACACCTGCGCCGCCACCTGCCCGGCCACCTGCGGCGTCACCGGCGCCTAGTCACGGCCGGCGGGCGCGGCCCGGACACCGGCCGGGCCGCGCCCACCACGTCCCGTACCGCCGGCCTCCGGGGCCCTCGAGCCCGCGGGCCGGCGCCGACCCACCGAGAGGACCACAGCCGTGGAGACCGACCCCGACGCCCTGCAGTCGCTGCCGACGCCCGACGTGGTGGAGGGCCGCCAGACCTGCGCCCAGACCTGCCGGGTCAGCTGCCCGGCGACCTGTGCCGACAGCGGTGCCTGAGCGCGACAGCGGCCGGGCGGCGGCACCGGTCACCACCGACGGGCCCGCCGGGGCCCGCACCACCGACGGGCCGGCCGCCCCTCCGACCGGGCCGACCGGGCCGACCGGGCCGACCGAGGCCCCGGCCGCACCCGCCGCGGCGCGCAG
>NZ_JBSGFD010000077.1:0-32411 GCF_053603215.1 Kitasatospora sp. NPDC004240
GCTCCTCGCCGGCCCGCCACCGTCCTCGCCGGCGCCCGCCCGGGCGGGCGCCGGCCGCTGGCTGCCTCCGCCTTTGCCGACGGCCCGCGCCGCCGTCCCCGGGGGACGGCGGCCGACTGCCGACTCCTCCGCCAGCCCGCCGCTGCTCCTCGCCGTCGCGCCGCCCCGGCCCCCGCAGGCCCGCCGCCCCGCTGGCTCGTCGCTGCTTCCCGTCGCTACGGAACTGGAGAACCGCGAGCTGGCCTGGGTGGACGACGAGCCCTTCGGAGGCGATCTGCCCAACCGGGTGCAGCTGTGGACCAGCGGCCTCGCTGGCAGGGGCGAGAGCCCCGTCCTCGCCGGTTGGGACGACTTCTGGGAGATGCTGCGCGGTCACCTTGCCGACCGCACGCCGCACCAGTTCGCCTGCCACCTGGGCTGCCAGGTGATGGTGTGGTGAGGCCAGGCGAGTGGGTAGGTCCTGGGAAGGGGGTGGCCCGGGTGCCGGGCCCGAGAGTGGCGAGCGGGGTGGAGTGGGCTATGGCGCCGATCGTGCTGGTGCACGGGATCTTCAATCACGTCCGTGGCGCGTCGCCGGAGCAGGCGGCGGCACGTCGGGTGGCCGATTGCCGGCCGCGGCTGGTCGAGAGCCTGCGCCGGCTGTCAGTCGAGGCACCGGAGACGGTGATGGCCTACTACGCGGACCTGCTGCGCCCGGATCTTCCGGGGCAGGCCCAGTCGGCCGGTGACGACGCGGGTTTCGACGGCCTCGGTGCGGCGGAGCGTGCGGCGGTGGCCGAATGGCTGGCTGCTGCCGGGGTCGTGCCTCCGGCGGATTCCCAGAACGTTGCGCTGGCACCGTTGCGGCAGATGCTCGGCTGGCTGGTCGACCAGCGGGGTGGCGGCCTGTCAGGTGCAGTGCGGGCGCAGACGATCCGCCGTCTGGAGGGTGTGATCGTGGCGAACCTGCGCGAGGTGGAGGCCTATACAACCTGGCCCCGGCGAAGGGATCTGGTGCGTGAGCGGGTCGCCGGGGTGATCCGGCGGGAGGCTCCGACGGTGGTGATCGCGCACTCGCTCGGCTCCTACGTCACCTACGAGACCCTGCACGCCCACACCGATCTGCAGGTGGAGCTGCTGGTGACGGTCGGCTCGCCGCTGCGGGTCCCGTCGCTGGCCCGCCGCCTGGACCCGGCGCTGCGCTCGGGCAGGGGCTCCCGGCCGACCGGGGTGAAGCGGTGGGTGAACATCGCGGACGCCGGCGACATGGTGGCTGTGCCGCCCAAGCTTGCCGAGGTGTTCCCGGTCGATGCGGACGAGACCTGCGACAACGGCCTGGGTGTCCATGGGATCGGCGGATATCTCGCCAACGTCCTGCTCGCGGCCGCCGTCGCACCGTACATTTCCTGACAGCCGATCAGGCGTAGGCGGACTCTGCGGGCTTCGCTCCCGCACGCGCGGGAAGCGCTGCTCCGGTCCGTCCCGGGAAGGCATGCGGTTTCTTGCTCTTCTTGGACCAGGGCGCTGCGGCCTGCACCAGAGGCGGGGCGATGGCCTTCGGGCGGGTCGCGGCGGATGGGGGCCCGCTTGGAGGCGGGACGCAACAGGGAGGTTCGATGGTCAGGGCGCTGGTGGCGGGAGTCGGAGATTTTCCCGAGCCGTACGTGAGCGAGGACGACCAGGCCGACGGCACTACCGCGTTCGAGCCGCTGCTGGCCGTCCGGGGGGCGGTGCAGGAACTGGCCTTCGCGATGGATCGGGCCGGTGCCATCACCGGTGGGGACCCGCTGCTGGACTGCACCAAGGCCGAGTTCACCCGCGTCTGGGACGAACTGCGCCGACATGCCGGCCCGGGTGAGCCGCTCGTCGTGCACTTCGCCGGCCACGGCACCCAGCCCACCGCCGACGGGGCACTGTACCTGGCCGCCGCCGGCGGCGAACCCCGCGACGACCTGCTGGACGACACCTGCCTCAGCGTCGAGAACCTCCTGCGTACCGCCAGGAACAGCGGTCGGCAGGTGCTGTTCCTGCTCGACGTGTGCGGGGCCGGGCAGGCCGTCGCCCAGCAGCAACTCGCCGACCTTGCCGCCCGCCACCCGCAGGACGTACAGCGCAACGTGTGGGTCATCGGCGCGTGCACCGCCGACGCCATCACCTACGGTGCGCGTTTCACTGCCGCCACCACCGAGATCCTGCACCGCCTCGCCGACGGAGACCTCGACATCAGCCCGGACCAGGAATTCGTGCCGGTGGCGACCCTTGCCCGGGCCATCGACCGCCACCTTGCCGCCGCCGACCGCTCCGCGCGGCGCCCTGGTCAGAACCTCGTGCACACCCCCGACGTGTATGCCAGCCCCCAGCCCCAGCCGTTCTTCCGTAACCCCGCCCACCGTGCGGACCTCCGCACCGGTCTGGTGTCCGACATGAACCCGCGGCTGAGAGAGTTCGCCCTCGCCTGCTCACCCGGCCTGGACCCGCTGCACTTCGCCACCCGGGCCGCGGGCCAGCCCACCGTCACCGACATCCTCTTCTCCGGCCGCACCTCACAGCTCCGGCAGATCCAGGCCTGGATCGATGAGACCGGTGGACAGTCGAGCCGGATGCTGGTGGTCACCGGCGGTCCCGGCAGTGGCAAGTCTGCGCTCCTGGGCGTCACCACCTGCCGGCTTCACCCCGAACTCGAAGAGGTCGGGGTACGAGTCGCCAGCTTCGTCCCGGGCTTCCGCCCTCGTCGGCGCGGCATCGTGCTGGCCGTTCACGCCCGCCAGCTCACCCTCCAACAGATCACCGACTCCCTGCACCATCAGCTCCGCCAGCAGCACAACACCGACCCCAGCCACACCGGGCCCCACACATCGGCATCGCCCGATGCTCCCGAGCAGGCAACCACGGCAGGCCTGGTGCAGGACCTGCAGGAAGCCCACGACACCGTGGTGATCCTTGACGCCCTCGACGAGGCCGACAACCCCGCCGCGGTCCTCGGCGAACTTCTCCTGCCGCTCACCGCCGCCGCTGGCAGCGGCACGGCCAACTGCCGCGTCATCATCGGCACCAGGCCGTGGTGGGACACCCTGCCCGCCCTGCACGAGTACCTGATCGAACACCCGGATGTGCTCCTCGACCTCGACCCCGCTACCGAGGATGATCGCCGCACCCTTGCCGACGACCTCGACAGCTACCTGAGTAAGGTCCTCCCCCTCCGCTCACCCGAGGAGACCCGCCGTATCGCCGAGCGGCTCGCCTCCTACAGCGACCACGGAGCCTTCCTCGTCGCCTACCTCTATGCCGACCACCTCAACACCGCTGCATCCCAGCGCACCCCGGCTCCCCCGCCCTGCAGTGTCACCGAGGTCTTCGACCTCCACCTCGATACCCTCACAGCCACCGAGCCCTGGATCCGGCCCGTCCTCACCGTCCTGGGCCACGCCCGCGGCCAGGGCATGCCCCTCGACCTCATCCACGCCGCCGCCCTCGCCCACCAACCGCCCACCCCCGCACAACCAACCCCCCAGCTCGCCGACACCCGCCGCGCCCTCACCAAAGCCGCCTTCTACCTGCGCACCACCCCCGACACCGACCACCGCCTCCTCTACCGCTACTTCCACCAAGCCCTTGTCGATCACACCCGGAACCGCACCGACCCCGCCACCCTCTATCGCGCCCTGACCACCAACATCCTCACCAGCGCGGTCGGCACCTCCGACTGGCAACACGCCCACCCTTACCTGCTCCGCCACGCCGCCGATCACGCCGTGGCTGCTGGCGGTATTGCCCTGGACCAGCTCCTCACAGACCCCGGGTTCCTGGTCCACGCCGAACCCGACCACCTGGTCCCCCACCTGCAGCGGGCAGGCAGCGAGCGGGCCCGTCTGAACGCGCATATTTACCGCACCACCACCGCTCGCGACGCGCGCAGACAGCATCTCGAAGCCCGCCGAGATCTCCTCGCCCTCGACGCTGCCAGCTGGCAACACCCGGACCTGGCCCGCGCCATCAGCCACACCCCATCCACCATCCCCACCACCCCGCTGACCCCGCGCTTGGCCACACGGCGCATCCACCCCGCCCGCTTGCACACCCTCGAAGGCCATACCGACGCAGTGAGGGCGGTGGCGGCGGTCACCGGACCGGACGGCCCGCTTGCCATCACCGCCGGTAACGACCGAACCGCCATTGTCTGGAACCCAGCCACCGGCCAGCGACTACACACCCTCGAAGGTCACGCAGACTTGGTGACTGCGGTCGCCGCGATGACCGGCCCCGACAGCACCTCGCTCGCCCTCACCAGCGACTACCGGACCGTCATCGTCTGGAACCTCATCACCGGCCAGCGCCTGCACACCCTCCAAGACCATGGCAGGTGGGTGAATGCGATGGCGGTGGTCACCGGGCCGGACGGCCCGCTCGCCGTCACCACCAGCGAGAACTGCGCCATTGTCTGGGACCCAGCCACCGGTCGGCGCCTGCATACCCTCGAGGGCCACACCGAATCAGTGCAGGCAGTGGCGGTGGTCACCAAACCGGATGGCCCGCTTGCCATCACTGCCGGTAACGACCGGACCGCTATTGTTTGGGACCTCGTCACTGGCCGGCGCCTGCATACCCTCGAAGGCCACACCCGCTCAGTGAAGGCAGTGGCGGTGGTCACCGGGCCGGACGGCCCGCTCGCCGTCACCACCAGCCATGACCGGACCGCCATTGTCTGGGACCCAGCCACCGGCCAGCGCCTGCACACGCTCGAAGACCGCGCCAACGGACTGAGGGCAGTGGCGGTGGTCACCGGGCCGGACGGCCCGCTCGCCATCACGACCAACTACGGCACGACCGTCATCGTCTGGGACCTCGTCACTGGCCGGCGCCTGCATACCCTCGAAGGCCACACCAGCTCAGTGACTGAGGTGGCGGTGGTCACCGGGCCCGAGGGCCCGCTCGCCGTCACCACCCACTACGGCCGGACTGCCATCGTCTGGGACCTCGTCACTGGCCAGCGCCTGCATACCCTCGAAGGCCACACCGGCTCGGTGCTGGCAGTGGCGGTGGTTATCGGGCCGGATGGCCCGCTTGCCGTCACCACCAGCCATGACCGGACCGCCATTGTCTGGGACCTCGTCACTGACCGGCGCATGCACGCCCTCGAAGGCCACACCGGCTCGGTGCTGGCAGTGGCGGTGGTTATCGGGCCGGATGGCCCGCTTGCCGTCACCGCCGGCGAGGACCGGACTGCCATTGTCTGGGACCTCGTCACTGGCCGGCGCCTGCATACCCTCGAAGGCCACTCCCGCTCAGTGATTGAGGTGGCGGTGGTTATCGGGCCGGATGGCCCGCTTGCCGTCACCACCCACTACGGCACGACCGTCATCGTTTGGGACCTCATCACTGGCCGGCGCCTGCATACCCTCGAAGGCCACACCAGCTCAGTGCGTGCGGCTGCGGTGGTCACGGAGTCGGGCTGCCTGCTGGCCATCACAACCAGCCTCGACGGGATAGCCATTGTCTGGGACCTCGTCACTGGCCAGCGCCTGCACACACTTGAAGGCCACACCGGCTCGGTATTGGCGGTGGCGGTGATCACCGGGCCGGACGGCCCGCTCACCATCACCGCGAGCATCGACGGGACCGCCGTCGTCTGGTGTCCCCTCACTGGGCGGCGCCTGCACACGCTCGAAGACCGCGCCATCGGAGTGAAGGCGGTGGCGGTGGTCACCGGGCCGGATGGCCCGCTCGCTATCATCCCTAGCGGCTACTTTGCCGTCGTTTGGGACCTCGTCACTGGCCAGCGCCTGCACACCCTCGAGGGCCACACCGGCTTGGTGTCTGCGGTGGCGGCGGTCACCGGACCGCAGGGCCCGCTCGCCATCACCACCAGCGACGATCGGACCGCCGTCGTCTGGAACCCGGCAACTGGCCGGCGCCTGCACACCCTCGAGGGCCACACTGCCCCGGTGACCGCGGTCGCGGTGACGACCAGCTCCGATGGTGCTCTCCTCGCCGTCACCACCAGCGAGGACCGGACCGCTATCGTGTGGAACCCCATCACAGGCAGGGCCGTCCATCGTTGCCACCTGCCGTACGCGGTGCGATCCGCAGCCGCCTGCGGCACGGGCTTCGTGGTGACATACGGCAGCGAAGTCGCCTACTTCGAATGGCCCGGCACCGTACCTTCAGGGCAATGAGCTCGGGAAAGCCTTTGAAATGACCCCCCGGCCGGACCCGTAGGTGGATCCGGCCGACGGAGGGTGAGCGGACGGGCGCAGGTTGTTGTGGCGCGGCGCGGCGGACACGGCGCTGCAGGGGTCAGCCTTCTGTCTGGGCGTTGCGCCGCTCCCGCACCAGAAACGGTCCGGTAAGAGCGCTCGCTCGCCCGCCCGCCGGTCAGCTGCCCGCTGCCGTCGGCCTGGCCGGTTCGGGGCCGCCGCTCTCACCGCCGCCCGCCCCCGAGCCGCCCAGCCCCTCCCGCCCCGTCGGCCTGGCCGGCCCAGGGGCGCCACGCGCCATCCGTCCCACGGTCCCGCCTGCGGCGTGGCCAGCCTCCGGCCGCTTGCCACCTCCGCCCGCCCCGTCCGCCCGCGGCCCGGCCTGCAGTCCCGGCCGCTCCGCGGCACCGTCCAGCCCGCCCCTGGCCGGAGACGGACGGGACCGTTTCGGCCCGCCGCTACGACTGGGGTCGGTGGTGGGTGGATGAGCACAGCCGCGACCACTGCATGAGCTCGGCTCTGCACAGCGGCGGCGGGTGCACCCACCAGGACATCACCATCCTGGAACACCCGAAGGGCCTGTCGGACAAGCCATTCCTGGACACGGTGTACGTGGTCAGGAGCGACTGGCTGATCTCTGGCCCTGCGACCCGGAGGCCGCTGCCTACCTGACGTAGCGTGAGGAGGCTCCCGCCAGTGTGGTGGGGCCTCACGATACGGAGCGCCGTTGTGGCGTGCGGTGAACTCGGTGACGGAGAGGTGATGGTTCGGCCGCCACGGTCGTCGCAAAGCCACTGACGGTGGTGGGCTGGGCCAAAGCGACCAGAGCCCGGTTGCTATATCCGAAACGCGGGCGGCCAAAACGTTCACTGACTATGATCCGTCAGTTTCGCGCCTACGCGAATGCACCGCGTGCTGCCTGGGAACATCCCAGCCAACTGCTCGAAAAGCTCCCTTTGCTCAGCAGCAATTGATCATGAAGGGGGCCTGCGTCTCGACCGAGGAGGAAGCTCGCCAGCCGTGCCCTAGGAAAGCCAGGTCGGCGAGCCCCCTATTCGTGGGACCGTCCGTATCGCCCTGAAAGGAAGTACCCGTGAGCGACGACGTTGACGCATCGCGCTCGACCGGACCCGGCGGGCCCGTCCCGCAGTGGTTCCCCTTGGTGGTAGTCCTCGCGTCCATCGCCGGGGCAGTGCTTCTCGGCGTCGTTGGCCAGGCTGGACCGTCTATGTCGGTCGCCGCAGTCGGTGCCGCGGTCGAGGCTGTGAGCTACCGGAAGTAACGCTCCTTTCGTCGGCTGGCGACGGTGCCGCCAGCCGACGCACCTGGTCAACCGTGAGGTCCGGCCAACGTCGGACGATCCGGGGCCGGTGCCTCCAGCGCCCCCACTCTGGGCGGGCCTGGTCCACCAGGATCTCGACCACGGTGCTGGGCTCGACCGGGAAGTAGCGCACCGGCGGGCTGCCGCCTCGGGCGAGGACGTCGGCCGACCGCCGACTTCTCCGCCTGCGGCCTTCGTCGCCGACATCCGCCGCCCCGGTCGCCCTCCGCCGCGCCCGGCCGGCCGCCCGCCGCTGTCCGGTTGTCCCCTGCCGTCTGTCGGCTCCGCCGTCCCGGCCGCCTACGGTGCCGTTCCGCGGTGCCGTGGTCGGTTCCGGATCGCCGGGTCTGCCGCGGCCGTCACTCCCGCGGCCCGGACCGTCCGCCAGCCGCTGCGTTGCGGTCCCGTGTCTGCCCGCCGCCGTCTGGCCGGCCCCTCCTCGAATCCCACTCCGGCGGCCGCCGACGCCGGCCCGCCAGCCCCGGCCCCGCCCGCCGCCCGCGGCCTCTCCGCCGGCCGTTCCGCTGAGCGCTGGCCGGCCGTCGGCCCGCCGTCCGCCTGCCGCCAGCGCGCCGCGCGGCGGCCCTGGCTGTGCCGGTCGTCCTCCGCTGCGCTGCCTGTCGTTCCGGCCTTGCCCCAGTCGCCCACCCGGCCGCCTGCCCGCAGGCCGCCGCTTGGCCCGCCTGGCCGTGTCCGGCTCGTCTGGCCGTCGCCCGCGGCCTAGGTCGTGCGGGCCGGCGGCTGCCGGGCCGCTGCGGTCAGCGTCGTGGCCGGGGGTTGGTGTGGGAAGGCTGCTCGTGGCGCCCGGCCGCCCGGCTCGCCGTCCGGGGCCGGGGCCGTCGTCGTCCGCACGCCGTACCGGCCGCCCGGCCGGGTGCCGCCCGACCGCCGGCCCAGAGCGGTCGTTGCGGCGTCTGCCCCGGATCGTCGTCCCGACCGTCGTTGCCCCTGTCGCCTTGCCTGCTCCGGGCTGCTGCGGTTACGTGTCCGGCCCGCTGCCTGCGGGTCGGCGGCGAGTACGAGTAGGGGCGGGGAGAGGTCCGGTCCGGCCACCGGGAGGGTGACCGGGCCGGACCGGGTGGGCGGCATGCCCGGCTACTGGGTGCGGCGGCCTCCAGCCTCGAGCCCTCTCATCAGGAGGCCATGGCTCGACGTCGTGTGGCGGCGTCCGGCCGGGACAGGTAGATCGCATGCGTTCTATGGTGGAGGTGTCCCCTTTCTGAAGCTCGCACTTGGTGGAGGTGCGTCATGGCGGACACCACGCAGACCGTCGTGGCGAAGACGTCCCCGGATGGCCGGACCCTGTTAGTGCAGGTCACGGCGGTGGACGGTGCGGGGGGCGGTGAGGAACTGGTCAGGGCGGGGATTCCGGACCTGCGGAACTTCATGGCCACGGTCACCGCTCTCGCGACGGACCTCCAGCAGGCGATAGCCGCGGTGAAGCCCAAGCGGGCCTCGGTCGAGTTCGGGCTGAACATCGCAATGCAGAGCGGCGTGATGACCGCGTTCCTGGTCGACGCCTCCGGTGAGGCCTCCGTGAGGGTCACCCTTGAATGGGGCGACTGATCAACTCGAGATGCCATCATGATCGACCGGCATACGTACCACCGTGATGCGCTCGGCGCCGCCACCGTCCGGATCGAGACCCGGGACGCGGACGGTTCGGAGCTCGGAAGCGGAACCGGTTTCTTCGTCACCGAGAACTGGGTGCTCACCTGCGCGCACGTCGTCCCGGACGGCCACACCCGGGTGTTCTACGACGGCCAGGAGCTGGATGCCGAGGTGCTGCAGCGGGACCCCGAGAACGGCGACTTCTCCTCCCGCGACGGCAGCTTGTACGCGCTGCCGGATGTCGCCTTGCTCAAGGTTGAGGCGACGAGCAGGCCGTTACCCGATCATGCGTGCGTCGAACTCCAGCGCGTCACACCCAAGAAGGATGACCGGCTGTTCGCCTGGGGCTGGCCCTCCATCGCCGGGCAACCGATGTGGGAGGGCATGGAGATGGACTTCGAGGCGCTCCGGTACGTGGAGAGGCCCTCGCATCCGCTGCTGAAGACGACGTGTGGCCAGGTGCAGCCCGGGGCCAGCGGTGCTCCGGTGGTGCACCTGGACAGCGGCGTGGTCATCGGACTCATCAAACTCACCCGGGACAAGTCCTCCAGCGCCGGTGCCCTCGTGGTCCCCACGGGGATGATCCTCGACGCGCTCGCCCACCACGACCTGGAGGCGGCGAACCGTCGCGCTGCCCCCTCCGACGAGAACGCCAGCATGGAGGCCCACCGCCGCCGCCTCGGCCGGGTGCTCGCACGCGTCAGGGACGAGCTGGCCGACGTACCCGACGAGTGGCGCAGGTCCATGCTGGCCGCTTGGGCCGTCGAGACCGCAGGCCCGGTGGACAGCGAGGACCTGGCCCTGGCACTGCTCGGGATCCCCCTGGAACAGCTGTGCGTCGCGCTGCGCGCGCTGTCCGGAGCCCGGCACAACGCGGACAAGGCCTGCATGCTGCTCCGGTACGCGGCCTGCTGTTCCTGGGTGCGGAGCCGGCCGTGGGTCGCCCCGGACGGCGCGGCGCTGCTGGCCCGCGAACGCGATGCATCCAGTCCCCGGGTCGTGCACATCTCCTGCACGGACGGGCTGACCCTGGAGTGGTACGTCCGGCGGGCCCCGGTCTGGGGGATGGACTGGCAGGCTGTCCCGCTGAGCGCGCCGGACGCCGAGACCGACCCGGGGACAGGGCTGCCCGTGCGGCTTGTGCACTCCATCCGGGTGGAGCTGCTGCATGACACCACCTGGGTGGAGGACCCGAACGACACCAGGGCCGTCGAGGCCTTGTGGCGGAGGAAGGGAAGTCAGGCGCTCCAGCACGCGCGCAACCGCGTCTTTGTGCTGCCCGGCGGGTCGTCCGACGTCGACCGGGGCCTGCTCGATCGGCTCCAGCAGCATTTCCCTGCCTGCCTGTTCGTGATCTCCGCCCAGCGTGTTTCGCCGGGGATCAGGAGGTTCCCGCGGCTGGTCTCCCTCCCGGTGTCGCTGAGCGCCGCGGACGAGGAGCAGGCCGTGGAGGACTACCAGGACACCAAGTACCAAGTGGAGCTGGCGGCGGACCTATGAACGCGAGCATCGACTACCAGCGGATCTTCGATCCGCCGCTCCGGCCCCCGGCGGGTGCCGTCGCCGCGGTCCGTGTCGGCGACCGGACCTCCGGGCAGGTCTACGTCTACGACGAGGAGATCGTGCTCGCCGTCAACGTCGCGCTGGCCACCGAGCGCCCCCTTCTGGTGCGCGGCCGGCCAGGGCGGGGCAAGTCCTCCCTCGCACCCAGCGTTGCCCACCAGCTCGGCCGGCGGTTCTACCGCAGCACCATCTCCTCCCGTACCCAGGCACGGGACCTGCTGTGGGGCGTTGATGAAGTGGGCCGGCTCAGCGACGCCTCGGCCCACAAGGTACGGCCGCGCTCCCACTATGTCCTGCCCGGTGTGCTCTGGTGGGCGTTCGATCCGCAGACCGCGGCGCACCGAGGGCTCGGCCCGACGGCGGGCGACAGCCTCCCGGAGCCCAACGAGGGGGATGCCGACAGCTCCGGGGCCGTCGTCCTGCTCGACGAGATCGACAAAGCCGATCCCGACGTCCCCAACGACCTGCTGGAGCCCCTCGGCTCCTACCGGTTCCGGCGCGAGGACGGAGCGATTGTCGAGGCGGCGGATCCGCCGCCCCTGGTCGTGCTGACGACGAACGAGGAGCGCGAGCTGCCCAAGGCGTTCCTACGCCGGTGCGTCGTCCTCGTGCTGCGGCCACCGAGCGCCGAGCGCCTGCTGGAGATCGCGAGGGCGCACTTCGGGCACCGAGGGGACACCATGTTCGAGGATGTGCTCCAGTCGTTCGGTGCGCTGCAGGACGATGACGCTGGGGACGGCGCGGGAGAGCGGGCCGAGGAAGACGGCCTCGACGTGAGCACGGCCGAATTCCTGGACACCATCGCCGCCGCCGAGCGGCTCCGCATCGGTCCCGGGCACCCCCTGTGGCCGGACATCGTCGGGGTGACCGCCCGCAAGCCGATCGATCCGGACCTGCGATGAACCCCGCGGCACCCGGGAGCACGACCCTGGCATCGGAGACCCGGGAGAGGCCCGGCGGCCGCCGCCCGCCCCTCTCACCGGGCGATCTGGTCCGCGTCGCCGGCCGGTTGCACCCGGGGCGTGCCGTACTGGCGCGCGCCGCACTCCTGCTGGGCCTGGCCCGGGAACCGGGCCCGCCCCGCTCCCATGTGCCGCCGACCGCACCACCGGTGCAGCCGCGGCCGACCCGCGCATCGCCCGCGCGGGAGCGAGCCGAGAGGCGACCTGACAGCCGGGTGCGACCTGCCGGCCCCGACCCCCGGCGGCCCCGACCCGTCGTCTCGGTCGACCAGCTCAGCCTCGTATCCGCGCCACCCCGTCGAGCGCGGGCGCCGATCCACAGCCTCCTTCCCTCCCCCGCCCCCGTCCGGGGGAGGACCGCGCCGTCGCTGCTGCGGCCCGACCACCAGCGCGCCATCCTCGCCCAGCTCGCCGGCGCCATACGCCCCGGCCCGGACATCGACATCCCCCACCTGGTCGAGCTGCTGGCAACCCGCCAGGCCGTGAACGAGATCCCCCGCAAACCGGCCCGTACCACCCGCAGCGGCGTGCAGCTCCTCCTCGACATGGGCCCGTCGATGCGGCCCTTCCTCCGGGACCTGCACCTGCTGGTCCGACAGCTGCGCAGCGTCACCGGACAGGACGAGGTGTGCGTGCTGCGTTTCGCAGGCGAACCGGACCTGGTCGGCGACCTGGACGGCGAGATCCGCAACCGTCCGTACCGGCCGCCGGTCAGCGCCTGTGCCGTGCTCGTCGCCACGGACGCGGGCATCGCAGCGGGCGCCTCCGGCACACCCCCGCCATGCCGCCGCGACTGGCTCGCCCTCGCGCACACCGTCCACGGCGCCGGCTGCCCGCTGATCCTCCTCGTGCCCTACCCACCGCCGCGCTGGCCCGCTTGGGCCACCCGCCACCTCACACTCGCCACCTGGGACCGCACCACCGACGTCGCGGGCGCCCGCAGGGCGGCCGACCGGGCCGCCGGCCTGGCCCGGAGCCCACTATGACCGCCGCCACGCGCATCGCCCGGCTCCGGCACAGCAATCCCGCAGCGGCCGAGCTGGCGACGCTCTGCTCACTCGCGGTCCGCGTGGAGCCGGCGCTGCTGCGCAACCTGCGGCTGCTGCTCCCGCACGCCGACGCAGCGGCCGAGGCCGACCTATGGTTCAGCGACCTGGTCACAGCCCGCGACGCCACCGCGATCGCACTCGACCCGGCCGTGGCCGACACACTACGCCAGGACCTTTCAGCCCCCACCCGCGCACGACTGCTGGCCGACGCCAGGCGGCTCATCAGCTCCGCCCACCACAACGCCCACTGGTCGGTGCGGCTGGAGGAACAGGTGCACTACCTGGACACCACCAGGCCGCCAGGAGCCCGCGAGGAGATCGAACAGCTGCTGCTCGCCGGCCTGGAAGAACTGAACCGGCAACGCGACCCGGGCGTGGCCCGGTGGCTGCTCGGCGCCGTCGCACGTCTACCGACGAACCTCGCCGACACACTCCTCCCACGCGTCGCCGTGGTCGCCGCCGGCGCCCACCTCGACGGGCGCGCCGACCGGGTCACCGAGAGCCTCACGGCAGCGGAATCCGCAGTCTGGCTGCCCTGGCTCCTCCAGTCACTGCCGACCACACTGCTCCCGGTGCAGCTCCTGAACGGCGCCGTCGTGCTCGGAGCACCCGGCGAGAACTCGTTCCTGCTGGACGATATTCCCGACACCGACCCGCTGATCCTCGAGGTCCGCTGGGAGGACGGCGAGCAAGCCCACAGCCACCGCGTGGCGCTGCGCCCCGGCGAACCCGTCCAGGTGGAGACCGGAACCGACGACGTCACCCTGGTCACCCTCGCAGGCCGGGCGTTCCGGCTCGGCCGCACGGAACGGGCCTCCCGGTTCGACCCCGGCGGACTGAGGTACGAGGCGCTGAAGGCCACACTGCGCCCCTGCCTCGGCCGGGAGGACGAGCTGGCCCGGTTGAGGACCGCCCTGGCGGACAACTCGATGGACCGCGGATGGATCGTCGTCCCCGGTCCGCAGGATGTGGGAAAGTCCGTGTTGCTGGTCGCCGCCGCTGACGAGTTGCGTAGCCACGGGGTCGCCGTCATCGAGCACTTCTACGGCACCGGGCCGCCCGAGCACGACGATCCGGATGTGGTGGCGGCGTCCCTGATCGCACAACTGGTCGCCGAGTACCGAGCGTTCCGGGCCGATACCATCCTGTTTACCTCAGCGGCGGAGAACAAGGCCCGCCGCGCCAGGCCAGAGCCGGATTCCGTCGTTGTCCTGGAGCAGTTGCTACGGACACTGGCCGACCATAAGACTTTTCTCGAACGTCCGCTGGTGATCCTGATCGACGGCCGCGATGCCGTCGGCCACAACAACATCCTCGAACAGCCGCCCGTGCCGCTACCCGACTGGCCACCAGACGGTGTGCGGTACGCGGTCGGAGTGCGGGCCGACCAGCCCGTTCTCGACCACCGGCGGCCAGGGCAGCAGCAGCGGCGGCAGCGGCGGTGGCAGGTTGTCAACCATGACAGACAGAGCGACAGGGCCGTCTGCCATGCCATGCTCGACCGCGACCGTGCAGGCCTGATAGCCGCGTTCGGCGGTGCCGTCCCGAATGAAGCGCTCCTCGATGAGGCCGACAGCGTGCCCGGCAGACTCTCACGGCTGCTCCACTGGCTCCTGCAGCAGCCTGCGGGAACGGCAGCGCTCGACGCGATCCCGCCATCGCTCACGACCCGCTGGGACGATGCCCTGAACACGTTGGCAGGGCGGTCCGGGCATTGGACACAAGGGGACAGTCATCCCCTACGTTTCTGGCTGTTCCTCCTGGTCGCCGCCGACGGACGCAACACCTGGGCAGACTGCGCCAACCTCATGCCCGATCCACCGGAGGGTGTGGGCACATGGGAGCAGTTCCGCCTCGCCTGCACCGCCAACAGGCTGGTCTGTCCCTCCGGCGTCGACGACCTGGTCCACCTGTCGGACCCTTCAGTAGCCGTTCGACTACGCGAACTCGACGGGGCCGCAGACTTCCTGATCGCTCTTCATCGCCGGCTCGCGCAACTCGAGAGCTCCGGCCCGCACGGCGACAGTGCCACCCTGCGCGCCGCAGCAGTCCACCACGCACTCGAAGCGTCCGACCTCCCCCGTGCCGTCGATCTCTGCCTCGATCTGAGGTACCTCCGGCTCCGCTACGCCGAGGACCCCGCAGCCCTCATCACCGATCTGACAGCCGTCACCACCGCCACCGACGATCCCCGAGTGGAGGGCATGCGGCAAGCCGTCCACGCCCTGGCCAAGAACCGGGTCGTGCCGGCCCACTTCGCCGACCGACTCCACGACCGGCTACGAAAGGAGATCGCGGACGGCGACTGGCTCGACAAGGTATTCCAGGAACCGCTCGCCCGACCGCCACTGCGGGTGACCCGTGTCCTGGACCACGACGCACTGCGGGGAGCAACGCTGCCCCGCCGCGAGCCGGGCCCCGTCCTGGCTTGCTCCATGCTCCCGGACGACTCCACGCTGCTCCTAGAGCGTGAGGCCGTGCGGTTCCTCGAGGAGCCCGGCTTCACACGCGTGCCGCCGTCCCCACTGAAGGGTGCGGTGGCGGGCCCGGCCGGTTCGTTCACAGCGTGGTCAGAGCGCGAAGTCGTTGTCATCCGAACCCTGAGGCCTGGACTGAGCCAGCCCGTCATCATCGAGCTAGGGCGCCCTCCGAAGGTCGTGGACTTCGCCGCCTGCTTCGCCTCTGCCACCGTCCTTGCCACCCCCGAGGGCACTGTGCGCCACTATGACGGGGACCCCTACTCGAAGACCCGGTCCGAGCGGCTGCTCGTCGGCCACGGCGCCCGCATTACGGCTGCCGCAGACGGCGAGATGCTCCTCACCGCCAGCCAGGACGGCACAATCAGGCTGTGGGACACCGGACGCAACCGGGCACGTGTATTTACCGGGCACCGGGGTGCCGTTCGCTGCGCCACCTACTTCCCCGACGGCCGGAAGTTCGTATCCGGCGGGGACGACGGCATGGTGCTCCAGTGGAGCGCCGACCAGCGCACCCCTGCGCTGTCCTGGGCGGGACACGTGGGGCCGGTGCTGGCGGTGACGGTACTGGCGGACGAACGCGTGGTTTCCGCGTCGGCCGACAACACACTCCGCGTATGGCCCCCGACCGAAGACGGTCCGGTGGTCCTCACCGGACACGAGGACGCCGTGACCGGCTGTCTGGAAACGGCAGGCGGCATACTCTCCTGGAGCGCCGACGGTACGGTCCGGCTCTGGTCCCCGCGCGGTGGCCCCGCCTGGCACGTGGCACGTGGCTTCCCCGGGGGCATCCGGTCCATGACAGCAGTCGGCTACCGGTACACGGTGCTCTGCGGTGACGGTTCGGTCGAGGCCCGGATCCTGCCAACCAGGCCATCCGACGTGCACGTTGGCCTCGGCTGCCTTGCGGTGCGGGGCGAGGATGTACTCGCGGGCGTCGAGGCGCAGATCGCGGTGGTGAACCGAGACGGTACGCCCGGAGCGTCCCATCGGGTAGGGATGAGGCCGCAGGGGCTGTCCACCACTCCGGGAGAGGAACCAGCACTGCTCATCGGTGACGAGGGAGAACTCTGGACCCTGGACGGTGAAGGCCGGACCTCACCCTTTGCGGCCGAGCCACCGGATGGTAGCTACGTGGGTCTGGGTACGTTGGGGCTCGCGGCGACCCAGTATCGGTACGAGGCCACGCTTGCAGTGCGCTATCCCGGGATGGCGGCCGCGACGGGCGCCTGGCACCTGCAGGTCGCGAGCATGGACCTATCCTTTCTGAACGCCATCCTTTTGCCCGCGTCCGTCACGGCACTCGCTAGCGGCGGTCCGGTTCCCGGCCTTCGCGATCGCATCGTGGTCGCCGGAACTGAGACCGGCAACGTCCATCTCGTCGACGGCGCCACGGGCGAGGAGTGGCGCACACTCGTCAGTGGCGCCAAGGGAGCGATCACCGCGGTGGCGGTCGCGGACGGCGGGAACATCGTCATCGGCGCCGGTGACGGGAACCTCCGGGTCGTACCCGTCGAGGCGCCGGGGACATCCGACGTTCGGCACGCCCATGACGGACCAGTTTCCGTCCTCGCCACCGCTGGTGCCAGGGTGGTATCCGGCGGTCAGGACGGCCGATTGATGCTCTGGGACGTCGCCGAGTCCGAACCTGTGCACACTGTCGTCCTGGAAGGCGCCGTCACCGCCGTTGCCGCAGCCGACACCTGGCTTGCGGCACGCGACGCCTCTGGAAAGCTCTGGTTGCTCGACCTCGATCCCGCGGCGCCTCTAACGGACAGCAGCCCCTTCTCCCAGCCTGGTACCGCGAGCGTCGACATCACGGATGTGGCCGTGGAGGGAAATACGCCGGACCAGGAGCTCGTGGTCCGCTGCCGTCTCTCCGCCGCGGTGGACCTCGAACTCCGCGCGGTGCTCCTCAGCGTGGGAACCACGGAGCTGCCGACGAGTATGTCGCTCGATGCCAAGGCTGCACCGGACCCCATCTGGGCCGCAGTCGAACCCGATGGCGCTCTGCGGCTTCCGCTCTGGCTCTCGGCTGGGGAAGACCTCGATTTGTGGATGCGCACCCCATGGCGGTCGGCCGACCTACCTCCGGTCGATGATCTCACCGTGACACTTCGCCTCGCCTCCCCATACCGCGCCTGGCGGCTGGAGGTGCTTCGCGTGCAAGGTACGGCGCGCGTGTGACCGGCGCGGTTTTGGTTGTCTCCTCGGTCGACCCGTCGAGCCGCCCAGGCCGTCGCGCCCGGTGTTCGAATGAGGCCTTCTTCGTCTGCTCTGCTGCCGGTCTGGCCACCCGTTGGTCCGATCGTCGGCTCGGCGGCGTGCCCCGGGGCACGCCGCCGTCCCCAGCCGGCCGTCCTGCCGCTGGTGCCGCCGCTAACTTGGCCAGTCCCCTGCTGCCCCGCCGTCCGGATCGGGCGCGAGCCGCCTGGTGCGCGCCGTCCTTGCCGGATTCGCTGACCCTTGATCTTCACGTGCGAACCGATCGCCCCGATCGAGAGGGGGTGCTGCTCCCGCCCCGGCCGGTGCCGATGTCGGCCCGGGCCGACACGGCGGTCGCCGTCACGACCAGCGTGAGGGCCGCGACGCCGGCGGTCGTGGTCAGCTTACGCTCTGGCACCTCGTCGATCCCTTCTCCGCAAGCGGCGACGCCACGCGCCACACGCCCTTGTCGGACAGCTCCAGCCCGACCGTCCAGTCCGTGTAGTCGTTGATGCTGGGGGTGGTCGTCAGGACCTTGCCGGTCGAGACCTCCTTGGCGTAGCCCTTGGACTGGTCCTCGCAGTACGCCACCACGGCGTGGGTGGCATCCTTCGGCTCGACGGTCAGCGCGTAGTAGCGGCTCGTCCCGGTGATCGTCAGCCCCTTGGACTTCAGCTGCTGGACGGCCTGGTTCATGTACGCGCCGGCCGTGCCCGTGTAGGCGTACAGCATTCCGGGCGTGTTGATGTCGCCCTTGGCCTGCGCCTCGTTGAACGCCTTCAGCGCGTAGGAGAGGTCCTGGGCGACTTTGTCCTTGACGGCGTCTGTGCTGGGCTTGAAGTCGACCTGGACGGTGAAGTCCTGCGGCAGGGCGATAGGCGGCGCGCTGCGGAGCTGGGTGGCGGCAGGACTTGGGGTTGCGGACGCCGTGGCCGTCGTGGGACCGCTCTGGGCGCCGGTGATGTCGCTGGAGGGCTTGGAGCCGCTGGAGGAACAGCCGGCCAGGATCCCGACGAGCAGGACGGCTGCCGCCGCAGCCGAGGTGGTGCGCATCGCGTGCCTACGGATGGCGTTGGTCATGAAGGTGTTCTCCCGTCCCCTTGGTTCAACCAGGGGCCATTGTTCCTGTACGGCCTGGGCGGTGGTGCTGCCCACAGCGTCCCGCACTGTCTGCCGCCTTGTTCCGCCGCGCGGCCCTCGGTCCGCCGCCGGTCGCTGACGTCGCAACCCGCTGCGCCGTGTGCGTCGGGCCGCCGTCATCTGCCCGGTTGCCGTTTCGGTACCGTCCGCCGTCCGCCGTCCGTCCCGTCCTGTGCCCGGCTGGCCGGAATCCGCCCGGCCACGGCCCGGCCCGCCGCCTGGTCCGCTTGGGCCGTCGCCCGCGCGCACCGCGGCCGCCGGTTCGCCGTCGGCAGGGTCCTGACGGAGCGACTTGGAAATGGGCCGATCTGGGTAGGCTGGCTCACGGTGCCTGCCAGTCCCGAGACCGACGTCCGGGCCTGCTGCCACCGGGTGTCGGACGCCGGCCGTTTGTGCTCGGCGCGGCGTGGCGTCCCGGTTCGGCTGCACACGCGCAGGGCCCTGGTGGGCAAGCCGAAAGGGCCGACTCACTGGGGACACACGGCGTGGACGCCGGACCAGTACAGGGAGATCGACTGGACCGCTGTCCTCCTGTCAGCGGCTACTCGGCGAACCAGTGCTCACGGGGGTCGACCACGATCACCTCCCACCCGCTCCCGACCACGACCGTGCCGTCGGGAGCGATGGCGACGGAATTGACGTCCGCGGGCTGGGGAAGCACCGCGACCGTTTCACACGTGGTCAGGTCCCACACGCGGACGGTCCGGTCCGAGCTGCCGGTCACGGCGACCGGCCGGCCGGCCACCGTTGTGCACGCCACCGCCTTCACATGGTCGGTGTGGCCTACGAGCACGGCCCGTTCGGTACGGGTGCCCAGGTCCCAGACGCAGGCCGTGCCGTTCTGCCCGGCGGTCACAGCCACCGGACGTCCGGCGAGGTCGACGCATGCGACCGGGCTTGGCCAGCTGGCTGCAATGGTCATGAACGAATACTCGGCGGTGACGAGATCCAAGATCCGGAGCTCTCCCTTACTGCTGCAGGCGAACACCACCGGCCGACCGTCGAGGACCGTGCAGGCCACGGCATCCACCCGTTGACCGTGGTACGAGAAGCCGACCACCTGCTCTCCGGTTCTCAGGTCCCACGCGCTCAACCATCCCTCTCTGCTCCCCAAGACCACGATCGCCCGCCCGTCGACCGTGGTGCACGCGGCGGCATCGATCATTCCACTCGCCGGGCTGGGCAGGACCGCGCGACGGGTCCCGGAGGCCAGGTCCCACAACCACGCGTCACCGGTCATGCCACCGCTGACCGCGATCGTTCGGCCGTCGACGACCGCGCACGCCAGTGCCCACAGAGGCGTCTTCTGCCCCCTGAGGACGGCCCGTTGCGCGCCCGTCGCCAGTTCCCACACGCGTACGGTGCCGTCCGAACTGCCCGTCAGGACGACGGGCACACCCCCGATCTCGGAGAACACCGTTGCCCGCACCGTATCGCTGTGACCTCGCTGACCGGTCGGCTCCGCCCGGGACGTCAGGTCCCACACCCGGAGCGTCCGGTCCCGGCTCGCGGTGACGGCGACAGGAAGCCCGTCCACCACGGCAAACGCCACCCCTTTGACGTCGTCGTTGTGGCCGCCCAGTTCGACCAGCGGCTCGCAGGCCGCAAGGTCCCACACCCGCACCGAACCGTCATTGCTCCCGGTCACCGCGATCGGAGTACCGCCGACCGTGGTGCACGCCAGGGCCTCCACATGGTCGGTGTGTCCGCTGAGCCGGGCCTGTGGTTCGCCCGTCTCCAGATCCCACACCCCCACGTCGCCGAACCAGGCACCCGTCACCGCGACAGGCCGGCCGTCCACCACCGTGCACGCCAACGCACCGACCTTGGGCTCGTCCGGGCCGAAGGACCGGACCTCCTTGGTGGTCAGGTCCCACATCATCATGCGCTCGCAAAAGGGCGCGATGACGGCGAAGGGCTCGCCGTCGATCTCGACGCAGGCGACCGCGACCACTTGGCCGCCCTCGGTCGCCGCCCTGATCCGGGCAAGCCGCTGCCCCGTGGTCAGGTCCCACATCCTCACCCACCCGTCCCAGCCCCCGGTGACGGCGATCGGACGGCCGTCGACCACCGAGCACGCCACCGTCACCACCCAGTCGGTGTGGCCCGTCAGGACGGCGCGCTCGGTACAGGTGATCAGATCCCAGATCCGCACCGTGTTGTCCCAGCCGACGGTGACGGCCACCGGCCGGCCGTCCACCTCCGCGCACGCGATCGCCGGCACGAGGGTCCCGTGCCCCTCGGGCAGAACACGTTGCCGGTCCGTGGCCAGGTCCCACACCCGCAGGGAGCCGTTCTCGCCCGCACTGACCGCCACCGGGCGCCCGTCGACGACAGTGGTCGCCACCGAGTCCAACCCGATCGGGTGGCCCAGGCTCGCCTCCAGCTGGGGGCTGGTCTGCATGCCGGTGGCCCAGCGGGGACGCCAGGCCAGCCCGAGGCAGAGCTCCCGGTGCAGGGACTCGGCCCGGAATCGGAGCGAATCGAGCGCCAGCAGGAACCGGCGCTCGTCGACCGGCCCGTCCCGGTGGCGGTCGACCGATGCGAGGTACACGGCGCGGACCAGACGGCCGTGATCGGCCCGGGCGGTGTTCAGCGCCGGGAGCAGCGCGTCCGGGTGGGCCCGGACGACGAACTCGGTGTCCGGCAGAAGCTCGTCGATCCGGCCCGCCGCGGCAGCATGGGTGGCCAGGTGGCGCAGCAGGTACGGGGATGCGAAACCCCAGTCGGCAGTACCCTCGGCGCCGAGCGGGAGGGTGTCGAGCAGCGCGCGGTGCACGGTCGCGGCGTGCTCCGGTCGAGCCGTGTGGTCGGTCAGCGCCTGGTGGAAATACCGGTACCGCCGTCGCCCGTCGGAGTCCGTCGCGGTACGGAGGTAGAACGCGGCCTGCGTCAGGGCCTCCCGGGTGTCCTGGATGCTTGAAGGCCGCGGGTTGCCGCCGGCCTGGGCGAGGGCGGAGGCGACGGCATGGATCAGGTCGAGGGGCATGCCCTGGCCCTGGGCGTGGCCGAGTACGGCCAGCACCCGGCCGATCCACGGGGTGGTGGCGGCCAGGCGTGCGACGTGGAGGTCGAACATCTCGGTGAGCTCGCACGGCGGCTGCGCGATGTCCGGCTGGTCGCCGGCGTCGGCCGGGATGTCCGGCGGCGTGCTCAGGAGGTGGTCGGCGTAGAGGGCGGCGATCAGGAAAGCGCCGTGCTCGGCCCCGTGGGCCAGGCGATGGGCCGCGGCCGCCGCGGTGGCGGGTGAGTGCCGGGGGTAGAGGAGGTCCGTCAGGTATTGCCCCAGGTCTTTGGCGAGGTCGTCGCGGTTCTGGGCGTCGAGATCGAGGAGGGTCCCGCCTCCCTCGGTCGCCGCGTCCTTCAGCTTGGCCAGGAGGTCCCACCAGGGACGGGTGCCGATCACCACCCGGCACTCCGGGGCGGCGTCGTCCGGGCCGAACCCGGACAGGGGCAGCAACAGCTCGCGCACGAGACCTCGGGGGTCGGCGGCCTCGTCGAGGGCGTCGAGGACGAGGACGACCGGCCCGGCGGACCTCAGCTGTTCGATCAGTCCTCTGGTGCTCCGGGACTTCCCTGCATCGTCCGCTGTCGGACCGTCCAGTTGGCCCTGCAGGGACTCCACGACCTGTCGGGTGGTGAGTTGACGGGCGTGGACCGCCAGGACCCGTGCCTGCGGACGCGGCCGGAAGCCGTGCACCCGCGACAGGACGCGCTTTCGTACCGCCGAGAGCGCCGGGTGGGTGAGACAGGCGGTGACTCCGAGCAGGGCCGACTTCCCCGAGCCGGGCCCACCGGTGACCACCAGCAGCCGGCCCTGGTCGCGGTCGACGTCGTTCAGCCAGGTCTCGATGCGGCTGAGCTGTTCGCCGCGCCCGCTGAAGAGGCAGCCGTCGGCACGCGTCGTACCGACCGCCCGGGAGACGAAGTGCAGCACGTCCAGGCCGGGATCGCTGTCGACCGCGAACTGGCGCAGCGCGGCGTCGGTGCGGGTGAGGAATCGGTCGGCGAGGTCCTGAGAGTACCCCGGGTTCAGGAAGAACGCCGGTGGCTGAAGCACTGCCTCGTCGTGCGGGGTGCGCACCACGGTCTGCCCGCCGTCGCCGGTTCCGGCCGTGCGCCGGAGTTCACGATCGATCTCCACGGCCAGGGTGTCCACCGGCACGTACTCCAGCTCCGGCGACAGGTCCAGCAGGCCCTTGGCGAGCCGGTCCAGCACCGTGGCTGTGGCGCTGCTGAACCGGGCGCCGTACGCGGCTTCGTCGGCCGCGCAGGCCGCGATGACCCACGCTTTGCGTCGCACCCCGGACAGCCGGAGCGCGCTCTGCGCGGCCAACGCCTGGCCGCCGCCGCAGACGTCCAGCAGGAACAGGGTGGGTCCGACGCGCCGGGAGTTCTCGACCCTGCGGATGAGTCCGCCGCTGCTCAGAGCCGTGGCGGGCAGATCGGTCACGTCGCTGTCGCGCACGACGAGGTAGAGGTCGTCACCTTCGATCGCGCCATGACCGCAGAAGTGGACGACCAGGGGGTCCTCTGCCTGCCAGAGGCGCTCCAGGGTCGATTTGGCCGTCTCGACGTCGGGATCGTGCAGGGGCTCGCCCGCCGGCACCCCGGCCCGACCGAGGGCGTGGGCCACCCGTTCGACAGCCCCGGCCACACTGGGCAAAGGTGCGAAAGGCGTTGTGCTGTTCGCCTGGTCCTCCTCCGAGACCACCTGCTTCGCGAACCCGCCCACCCCGATCACCAGCGAACGAACCGGCACCTGCCGTCCTCCCCTTCATTGCTACCCGGGTCGCCCCGACGACGTGAGTGGCGTCACATGACGAGCCGTCAGGACAGAAGATAGGGCGCGAGTGCCGCAGCCGGCAGGCCGTTCGCCAGATAGCCGCCCAGGGTGTGGAAGTCCACCGCTCCGATGTTCGTCGCCGCGTGCCGGTCGACGGGGAAGGCTCCTCCGAGCTCCGGGGGCAGCGCGACCAGATCGCCGACATCGGCGATGTTGACCCACCGCCCGACACCGGACGGCCTGGGGGCGCGCCCGGCTCGCGGCCCGGGCTCCAGCTTCCGCGTCACGAACGGCAGCCCCAGCGGCGAGCCGAGCGTCACCAGAAGCTCCACCTCCAGCTCCGGGAATGCGTGCAAGGCCTCGTAGGTCACCACCGAGCCCAGCGAATGCGCGACCACCACCCTCGGCCGGTGCAGCCGGATCGCGTCCGCGACCACGTCCCGGGCCGCCCGCCGGGCCTCTGGGCGGGTCAGGTAGGCGTTCACCTCCCTCAGCACCCCGACCACGAGACGGGACACCCGGTCCACCGCCGCCTCACGGAGCCGCGAGACCGGACCGGCACCCGTACGGTGGTACACCAGACGACCCACCGCCTGTCGCAGCGGCGCCAGCAGCACGGCCTGCGGCTCCGCAGGTTGCGGAACCCCGGCCACCACTAGCCACTCCCACGCCTCTGCCAGCTCCGCCTCCGACAGCCCGTCCATCGGCGCACCGCCGGCCTGCGCCTCCGCCGGACCGGACAGCAGCACATGCGCGTAGTAGGCCATGACCACTTCCGGCACCGGCATGTGCCCCAGCCCTGCGGCCACCAGCCCCCGTCCGAGGTGCGGGCGCGCACGCTCGGCCAACCCTGCCGCGGCCTCCTCCGGCGTCAACCCGCTCTGCAGGTTCCAGATCCCGTGCACCAGCATGACCGGTCCCACTGCCCACCCCCACGCGCCCCGACCGGCTTTCCCGGCCCCTGCCCCACCTCTACCCGCCCGGAAGCGGCGGCGCATCCACTTCCGGGCTTTTCGGCGTGCCTGCCGGGTCGTTTCCGCCCGGGTGCCGGGGGAGTGACCTCTCCGGCCCGCCGCTGCTCACCTCCCGCCGCCCGCCGCCCGTCGGGCCGTTTTGGCCAGGTGTGGTCTCTTCGCCCGGCCCGACGCCGCCGCCCGTCCTGGCCGTACCGCCGCTGCGCCGCCTGCCGGGCCGCTGCCGCGCCTGTCCCGCCGGCCCGGTCCGTCCGTTTCGGGCGCTCCCGTGCCGGGCCGCCCCCCCCAGGGTCGCCGTCCGGCCGCTGTCCGCCGAGCGTCGGGCCCTGCGAGTCCGCCGCGTGTTCCGTTCCGGCCCCGCTCGCCGCCTCCCGCCGTGCCCGCCGGCGCTGCCCGTCCCGCCGCCTCCCGCCAGTCCGCCCGTTTCGGGCGCCCCCGCGCCGCTGCCCGCGCCCGCCCGCAGCCCCCGCCGGGCCGCTCCCCAGGGTCGTCGTCCGTCCCGCTGCCGCGCCCGCGCCCGACGCCGCCGTGCGGCCCGCCCGTTTCGGGCGCCGGTCCGCCTCCCGTTGTGCTACGCCCCTCCGCCTGTCGTCCGCTCCTGTCCGCTTCCGGCTGCCCGCCTGCCGCCGTCCGGCCGGCCCGACGGAACGGGCCGCCGCGGCCTGGCTGGCCTCCGGCCGCCCGCTGCCGGCCGCCTCAGCGTCCTCACTACCTACGGCGCGTCCCGTCCCCGCCGGCCCGTTCCGTCGGGCCGGCCCGCTGGCTCGTCCCGTCCTCGCGTGCACCCGCCCGCCGTCGGCTGCGCGGCCTGGCCGGGGACGGCAGGGCCCCGGGGAGGCTAGGCTGCAAACCCATGACGTTCTATCAACTTGCCGATGGTTCACCGCCGGACTGGACCGACAAGGTCTCCGCCGTGGGTACGGTCGGAGCCTCGGTCGTTACCTTTATCGCGCTGTTCGTGACGATCAGGTTCGCCAAGCGGGATCGACGTCGGGCCGAGTTGTTGCGGCAGGCGGATCTGGCCCAAGCCGCCGTCGATCGGACTGAGGCAGACCGGAGGCTGCGGGACGAACGGTTGGCATCAGACCAGAGGTTGCGGGACGAGCGAGTGGACGCAGACCGGCGACAGGTTCGTGATTGGCAGGCAGCCAGCACCCTCGCGCTGCTGGAGCGGATAGCTGGTTTTCAGGCCGTTCTGGTGGACGCCTCGGATGGGGTCACTCAGCCCGCGCGGTGGCAGGCGAGGTCCCATGCCCTCACCGCTCTTCGGGCCGGTGGACAGTCCCATGCTCTGGCTCTTGGAAGCCCACAGGGCACGACGCTGTACCGCAACCTGGTCGCTTTGGCGGGCACTCAGGAGCGGCACTTGGATGCCCTGGCCGAAACTTCGGGTGAGCAGCAGATTGTTGATGCTGTCAGCAAGGCGAACGACCTGGACCTGCGTAGGTACTCGCGGTATGTGCGCCTGTGGTTGCACCAGCTCATCGAGACCGGGTCGATTCCCGATGCCGCGGTGGGCTCGTACCCCGGAAACCCGGACCTGCCGGTGATTGACGGTGCTGATAAGCGGGCTCCATGGGTACCGATCCTCCAGCCACCTGGCTGGAAGGAGGACACGAACATGGACTCCGACGACCCGCAGTTCTGCCCGCTGCCGTAACGCTGCGGCAACACTCGTCTGTCCGGCCACCCGCTCTCACTGCCGTCCGCCCCGAGGCCGCCGCCGGGCCGTCCCTGGCGGCCGACGCCCCCGGGCCGCCGGTCGGCCACCTCCGTCCTGCCGCCAGCTACCGCCCCCGGGGGCGTCGGCCGCCCTCAGCGTCCTCACCGCCCGCGACCCGTTCTGCCCCGCTGTCCGGACCGCTGGCCTGTCCCGCCCTTGCGTACACCCGCCCGCCGTACCGGCGCGGCTCGGCCGGCTGCCGATACCCGGCCGGCGTCCAACCCCGTCTGTGCTGCGGTGAAATCCATTGGTGGGATGGCTTGTTGGTGCACTACTGGTGGTGTGGCCCTCTTCCGGGAAGTCTGCATTTGCGAATAGCCCCGGCTTCGGTCGGGGCCCTCGTCGTTTCTCCCGGCCGCCTGGCCGCCGCTGCGCACCATTTGGTCCTGCCGCCCGCGGGCCGTCCCACCGTCCCGCCCCGTCGGCCTGGCTGGCCCAGGGGCGCCGCACACCATCCGTCCTGCCGGCCGCCCGCAGCCTGGCCGGCCTCCGGCCGCTTGCCGCCTCTGCCTGTCGGTGTCCTCGGCGGGCAGGCCCGCCGTCCGGGGCCGTCGCCATCCGGGGGCGGCCGCCCGCGGCCGGGCCTGCCCCTATTGCCCTTCCTGCTCTCGTTGGACCCGCCGGACCCGCTACCTGTCCTGCATCGGCGGCCGTCTTCGGGGGACGTCGCCGACCGCCGACTCCTTTGGCCGCCCCTGTCGGCTCGCCAGCGGTCCCGCTCGCCGCCGTCCTGTACTGGTTGCGCCCCCCGGCCTCCGCCGGCCGGCCGGCGTCCACCGTCCCCGCCCCTGCCGCTGGAGTCCACCGCCCGGGCCGCCTGCGGTGCCTGTCGGCCGGAGGGCCAAGGGGCGGCTGCTGCGCCCGCTTCCGGGAGGTCTGCTTCTACAAGTGGCCCCGGCTTCGGCCGGAGCCTTCGGCGTTCCGTCCCTCGCTGCCCGGCTGCCTGCTGGTGCGTGTCCGCCGCTACGCCGTCGTAGCCGCCTGGCCTGTCGTGTGCGGCGTTCCGGCGCCCGCCCCCGCTGGCTGCCCTGGGACGGCGCTGCTGGCCTCTCTGCCGCACCCGCCGCGGTTCGCTGCCGGCCCGGCTGTTCCCGGTCCACCAGGAGCTCCTGGACGCGGGTCCGGTACCGCTGCAACCGCGGGTGACGGTCCGATCGGCTCCTCCCTCGCCCGCTGCCGGCCCCTGGTGTCCGCCGTTCTGGTGCCCCGACCTGGCCGCCCGGTACCGCTGTCGGCCACGGCCAGGCCGGCCGCCCGGCCGCGACCGGCAACTGGCCTGACCCGCCGACAGCTCCTCCCCTGCCCGCCGGCCGCTACCTCCGGTCCCGCCACTCCGCTGGGGGGAGATGGGTTTTCGTGGAGTCGCCGATCCGGTCCGCCCAGAAGGTGCCGACGAGCACCGGCCTGGTGAGAAGGGCGTCGTCGGCCCGCTGGGTGGCGCCGAAGAATCCCAGCTCCTCCGAGGCGAGGTCCCCCAGGTAGGTGTACTGCAGGAAGATGTCGTGGGTGTCCGTGTACTCGGTGAGATCGGCCGCGAGCCGGGACGGCGCGCGGCCCACCAGCGGGATCCCGGCCAGAAGGACCTGGGGGCCGCGCAGCGCGTCGACGGCAACCCCCGCCAGGCGCCCGGCGCAGAAGTAGGCGGTGACAGCCGGCCAGGCCGGTGTGTGCGGGTGGTTGAACTCGCGGCTCACCACCGGCCCGTAGTGCGGTACGTCCCTCCTCCACGGGCCGAGCTCCAGCACGCCGTGGAGCGCCTCCTCCGCCTCCCCGGGTGTCATCCCGAACCGCAGCGGGCCCACACCATGGAGCGGCTCCGACGTCCAGCGGATCCGCTTCTCCTCCGCGACAACATCCCAGCTCACGTCCCGCTCCCCTTCTCGCCGCCGGTCCTGGAAGCCCGCGGACCCGCCGGCTGGTCCCTCCAGCCCGGGGGAGCCTATGGCAGGGCAACGACACCGCGGCCGCGCCGCAGGTGCGCTCGGCCGGCCGTCCGGTCCGCCTGCGTCCGCCCGGCCTGCCCGGGCCGCTGCGCCGTCGGCCCCGCTGGCTGGCTGCCGTCCGTTGCTGTGCCCGGGGCGGGGTGCGTCGTTCGGTCGGCCGACGCCATCGACCCCGACAGCCGCATCTTGCTGCACGTCGGCGCCGGCTGGGCCGTCTGCCTGGCGGTCGGCTGGGCGCTGCTGAAGCGCTGCTGCCCCGGTGGCCGGGCAGCAGCTCGATACCGCGGGCCGCTCCGCAGGCCGAGCACGCCGCGACCCGAAGTGAACGAGGGGAGGACCCCGGCGCCCGGCCGGGGTCCTCCCCTGCGTGCTGGCCCCGGCCGCGCCGTGCGATCATGGCGCGCATGCCGGAGCCCCAGTCCCTGTCCGAGGTCCGCGAACGCATCGACGCACTCGACGCCGACCTGGTCGAACTTCTCGCCCGCCGTCAGGAGTTGGTCCGCGCGGCGGCCGGGTTCAAGGGCGACGAACAGGCCGTCCGCGCCCCCGACCGGGTGGAACGGGTCATCGCCGCCGTCCAAGCCCGGGCCGAAGCGGCCGGACTCGCCCCGGAGGTCGCCGAGGCCGTCTGGCGCGCCATGATCGGCGCCTTCGTGGAGCTGGAGCTGGCCGAGCACCGCCGCGGACGCCCGGCGGCCCCGCCCGCCACCCCTGGATGGTCTCCACCACGTCGATGACGATCCGCTTGCCGTCGACGACCGCCCACGCCTGCCCGCCGTGCACCTCGATCGCCTTGCCGAACGGCCGCCGGTGCTTGTCCAGCCCCGCGCCCACGGTCTTGACCTCCAGCGCCCGGTAGTTCCCGTTCGGCTTGAGGACCAGACCGTCGAACCGACGGTACTCGCCCAGCCTGGCCGCCTCCGCGGGAGTGAGCTTCGCCCGCACCTCCGGCGACAGCCGGGCCCGCACCTGCCGGGTGTCGACCGTGACCCCGTTCCGCTTGGCGTACGCGGCGGCCAGGGTCTGCTGCTCCGTCCGCCGCGAGACTCGGTCACCGCCGTTGCCTGAGGTGTACCTGCCCCGGCTGTCGCGGCCCCGCGCCCGCCCGGGATCGCCGCCCCGCAGCCCCGGGTGCTTGGCCGGAAATTGGATCAGGAGGCTGTCGTACAGCGCGTGGTCCGAGAACCTATGGAGCGCCTTCCTCTGGACACTGCGACCCCGCTGAGGCGTCGTGCCGTGAGAGGCTAAGTGCGCCAGACCCATGGGACGCACCGCAGGAAGAAGAAGGACAGGGTGTACGTCGCGCGCATCTCCGTCGTGAACATCCGGGGCTTCGCCCGGCAGCGGTCAGTCGACCTGCAGCTGCCCGCGGCCGGTAGCTGGACCGTGCTTGCCGGGCGGAATGGGTCGGGGAAGACCACGCTGCTACGGGCTCTCGCCCTGTCCCTTATCGGGCCTTCCGTGGCCCGATCCTTGGTTCCGGACTTCAGCGGCTGGCTGACGACCCCCACCACCAAGCGCCGGGGCATGGTTACTACGTCCATCGTCCGCGACCACGAGGTCGACAACCTCAATGGTCCCGGGCGCGCCCCGGCCGGTGACTGGGAACTCGGTCTGCAGTGGTCCCAGCCCAGCGAACCGGAGACAGACCCATTCCGACCGCTTCGTCCAGTCATGGACAGCTACCAGGCTCCGAGCCTCGAACGGGGCCCGTGGGCCGAGAACCCCCGGGGATGGTTCTGTGCCGGATACGGACCCTTCCGGCGCCTGATGGGCGGCTCGGGCGAGGCCCAGAGGCTCATGCTCACCCCCGGGCCTGCGGGGCGCATGGTCACCCTGTTCCATGAGGACGCCTCGCTGGCTGAGGGTGTCTCGTGGCTGAGGGAGCTCCACCTGCGCCGCCTGGAGCACCGTAAGGGCGTGAAGGCCCTTCTGGACACCGTCTTGAGCGTACTTTCCGACGGGCTCCTACCGGACGAGTACGAGGCCAAAAGCATCAACTCCGACGGACTGTGGGTGGGCAGAAGAGGCCGTAAGGCCCTCTACCCCCTGCACGAGATGAGTGACGGCTATCGCACCGTTGCCGCCCTCGTCCTGGACATGATCCGTCAGATCCACTCCGTCTACGGTGTTGTCGAGACCGCGAGGACTGCGGAGGGGGGAATCGCCGTTACCGCGCCAGGCGTCGTACTGATCGACGAGGTCGAGACGCACCTGCACGTCACCTGGCAGCAGAGGATCGGCGGCTGGATGCGCGAGCACTTCCCGAACATCCAGTTCATTGTCTCCACCCACAGCCCGTATGTGTGTCAGGCTGCCGATCCCGGCGGACTGATCCGCCTGCCCGGCCCGGACGAGAAGCGCGGGCCTGAGGTGGTCGACGAGCACCTGTACCACAGGATCGTCTACGGCAGTGGTGACGACGCTGCGGTGTCTGAACTGTTCGGCCTGGAGACGCCCTACTCGGACAGGGCACAGGACAAGCGTCGTCGGCTTGTCGTGCTGGAGGAGAAGCTCTATGCCGGTGAGGCGACGGACGATGAGACTGCCGAGTACTCCCGCCTCAGTGACCTTCTGCTGAGCTCGTTGGAGACCCGGGTCACCGAGGTGGCAGCTCGCCTGGGAAGCGACAGGTGATCCCGATCCAGCGGGTCAGCGCACCGCCGCGCGCCCAGAGGCTCCTGACTACATGGTCCATCAGGGTCAAGACCAGCGGAGGGACGCCCAAGGCCGCCAGGGAAGAGTGGAGCAAGGCCCGCGCAGCCAAGAGCCAACTTCAAGGGTTGCTCAAGCAGATGGCACATGGCGCGAGGCGGTGCATGTACTGCGAGGACAACCTAGGTACTGACATCGACCACTTCCAGCCGATCAACAATGCCCCGCACCGCGCCTTCGACTGGCCGAACCACCTCCTGGCATGCTCCCACTGCAACAGCAACGGGAAACGAGACAGCTACCCGTGCGATGCGAACGGAGACTGCCTGCTGGTCGACCCGAGCGCTGAGAACCCTGCCGAACACCTGAGGCTGCTTCTGGCCTCAGGCACATACAAGGGCCTGACGGACAAGGGAGTAACCACGATCAAGGTGTTCGGCCTCAACCGCGAGGATCTAGTACAGGGCAGACAGGCAGCGTTTGTGAAAGCCCGCTCTGTCTTGCGCGACTGGTACCTCCAGCTGCAGACCGGCGACACCGAGGAGGCGGAGGCCATCGCTCAGGCCCTGCGGCTCTCCCCTTTTGCCGGAGTGATGCAAGCCATGGAACGCTTGCCGGCACCCGTAGCCCAAGCAACCTTGGGCACAGACGCGGCAGCGGCCATCGAGGTGTGGCGCACGCACCGCATGTAGCCCGGCACCTGCAACCTCAGCGCCCAGCACGGACCCGACATCTCCTCAGCCGACATCACCCAGAGTGCGGCGACGCAGGGCGAAGTCGTCCACGCCCAGGACCTGCGGTACTTGCCGCGCGGGCAGGGACACCCGCAGCAGCATCCGCAAGGCCGTGGATCGGGAGGCCGGCGCGGCCGGCGCCATCAGCAGCCGCGATGCGGCACGGCCCGCTAACTCCTTGACCACCACGTCCGAGTTGGACTGAGAGGCGACTCGTTCGGCGCTGGTAGTGTTCCAGCAGACTGGGCACCTGCTCACGGAACGTCTGCTGTGGTCACACTGCCGCCAACAACCGAGTACCGGGCAGGCCAGGCGGCGAACACGCACCGTCACGAGCACCCTCCGGCACGTCCGCAAGTGTCGGTGGTGGAAGCCGTGCACCCGGCCCGTTGGCGCCCCGCAGGACGGACAGGGCACCGGACCGTCCTGGGTCCGGGCCGCTGCCCGAATTACCTCGCTCTCGTCCACCACGTCCTCGATCACCAGCGGCGACAACCCGGAAAACACCGTGCCCACAAGCTCGTTGACATCTCGCACGACCTGTCAGCGATGTCCATCACGCTTCGGTACCACCGATTACGGACAGAGCCGTTCTTTTTACAGACCCTTCCATACAAAATGGGCGACCTCTTGCCCATAGCCAACGACGAATCCGACCTCGGTCGCTGCCGCGCATCGGGGCAGGTTGGGCAGCGTCAGACTCCAGTCGGGCTTTCTGGTTGTGAGGTTCCAGACGGTGGCAGTGCTGTCGTCACCGGAGGTGATGACTGCGGGGGTGCCGTCCGGCAGCATCAGTGCGGAAAGGAAGCTCAACTTGCTGCTGGCGAGTTGCAGCGTGTGTCGGCGGTGGCCGGTGTCGAGGTCCCAGGCGATGGCGGTCCCGTCGCTGCTCGCAGTGATGGCTATGGGGGTGTAGTCGGGCAGGGTCAGGGCGGTCACCTGATTCACCGCGTGGGTGTGGCCTTGCAGCGTGTGTCGGCGGTGGCCGGTGTCGAGGTTCCAGGCGATGGCGGTCCCGTCGCTGCTCGCAGTGATGGCTATGGGGGTGTAGTCGGGCAGGGTCAGGGCGGTCACCTGATTCACCGCGTGGGTGTG